>CAZWCL010000074.1:0-10638 GCA_964632265.1 uncultured Hyphomicrobiaceae bacterium
CTTCGCCGCGGCTCTTGAGTTCGAGATATCGGCGCTCGGCACGTACGCCTGTATCAGCCATGACGAAGATTTTGACATCGGCATCGGGACACACGACCGTGCCGATATCGCGCCCGTCCAACACGGCACCAGGCGGTTGCGTAGAAAAATTTTTCTGAAATTTCAGCAGAATATCTCTGACACGCGGAATTTGAGCGACCACGGAGGCGGCATTTCCAAGTCCCGGATGGCGCAACGAGGGGTCGTCGAGCGTGTCGGGATCGAGAGCTAGCGCGGCAGCGCTGGCGTCCTCCTCGCTATCGAGCGCTCCCTCGCCAAGCCGGACATCACGGGCAACCGCCCGGTAGAGCAGGCCCGTATCGAGGTGATGAAACCCATAGTGCTCGGCAATCCGCCGCGCGAGTGTGCCCTTCCCCGAGGCGGCCGGCCCGTCGAGAGCGATGATCATGGCCTTTCCTCCCCGTCGCGTTAGAGCCATTCCAGACGTGCGCCAAGACCACGCATCAGGTCGGGAAACTCGCGGAAGCTGGTCGCGATGATGTTGGCGTCATCGACGGTGACCGGCTTCTTCGCTGCAAGGCCGAGCGTGAGAAACGCCATGGCAATACGGTGGTCGAGGTGCGTCGCGACAAGGCCGCCGCCGGCAACGTCCCGACCACCGGAGACGATGAGGTCATCGCCCTCGATACGTGCCTCCACGCCGTTTGCTGCGAGCCCGGCAGCGGTGGCAGCGAGCCGGTCGCTCTCCTTGACTTTGAGTTCCGCGAGACCGTTCATGCGCGTTTCACCCGCGGCATATGCTGCGACGACGGCGAGGACCGGGTATTCGTCGATCATCGATGGCGCCCGACCGGCCGGCACATCAACTCCGCGAAGGGACGAGGTCTGCGCTCGGATATCGGCAACCATTTCCCCGCCTTGTTCGCGTTCGTTTTCGAAGCTGATCTCGGCGCCCATTTCGCGCAGCGTCGTGTAAAGACCGTTGCGTGTTTCGTTGATCAGCACACCCTCGATGGTGACATCGCTTTCGGGCACGATGAGAGCGGCAGCGACCAGAAAGGCGGCCGAACTCGGATCGCCTGGAACCTGGATGTCGCGTCCGATGAGTTCGGCATCGCCTGCGACGGTAATCGCTGTCAGGGTCGCCGCGTCGAAGTCGCGCGGCGCCGTAGTGATCTGCGCGCCCAAATAGCGGAGCATGCGTTCGGTGTGATCACGCGTTGACTCGCGTTCCAGGACGGATGTTTCGCCGCGTGCCATCAGCCCGGCGATGAGCACCGCCGATTTCACCTGTGCCGACGGGACGGGCAGGACATAATCGATCGGCACGAGGTCGGGCGTGCCCCGGATCTTGAGCGGCAGGGTTTCGCGGTCATCTTCGACCTGAAGCCCCATTTGTCTGAGCGGCGCCAGAACGCGGCCCATAGGTCGCCGGCTGAGCGAAGCATCGCCGGTCATTTCAACCGTCATGTCATGGCCGGCGATGAGGCCCATCATCAAGCGCGTACCGGTACCCGCGTTCCCGAAGTCCAGCGCTGCGGCGGGTTGACGGAGCCCGCCGACGCCACGCCCCCGCACGCGCCAGACCCCGTTATCCAGGCGGTCGACCTCGGCCCCGAGGGCGCGCATCGCCGCGGCCGTGTTGAGGACGTCCTCAGCTTCGAGCAGCCCGGCTATATTAACCGTGCCGATCGCAAGTCCGCCGAACATGAGCGCCCGGTGCGAGATCGATTTGTCGCCGGGCACGGCGCGGCGTCCGGTGAAACCGCGACCCGCATGGGCCCTCATCGGCTTCATCGTTGGGTGGGCCGGCGCCTCTTTCGTGTGCTGCATCAAGATGCGAAGCTTTCGCCAGAATGGATGCCTTGCGGCGTGTTGAGTTTCGAACGTCTGAATAGACGTTGCACGCGCCTTTGCAAACCCGCTCGGTCGCCTGGACTGCGAATAGGTTTTGACATCTGGTATCCCGCATGGCAAAGGGCGCCGAATTCCTAAAAATTTGAGGGCGGTATGGCCGACAAAGCAGCGCGTGGCACAAAGCGGACGTGCCAGAACGAAGAATGTGGCATCAAGTTCTATGACCTGAACCGCGATCCCATCGTTTGTCCGGATTGCGAAACCGTCTACAAGCTGACCAAGGCGGAAGAGGAAGAACTGACGCCGGTAGTCGCGGCGGCGCCTGTGGCGGTTGCCGAAAAAGCTCCTGCGACCTCCGACGGCGATGAGGTTGATGACGAGGATGATGCACTGGTCAGCCTTGAGGATGCCGACGCGGAACTCGGCAACGATGACGATTCCGACGATGACGATGATGGTCCGTTCCTCGAGACCGATGATGATGACAATGGCGTCGGCGATATCATCGGTGGTGTCGAAAAGGACGAAGAAGAAACTTGATGCGGGCCGCGAACCGGGATGACACTGCAACCCAAGTTTAGGCTTGCAGTCTCATCCTTTTGCGCCTACTCAACGCATTCCCAAACGGTGGAAACGACGTGCGACGATTTCGCCGTCCCGCCGTCACCGATTAATGATTTCCGGTCGGGGCCGTAGCTCAGTTGGGAGAGCGCTACAATGGCATTGTAGAGGTCAGGGGTTCGATTCCCCTCGGCTCCACCATATTTGCTTGCGCGTTGCCGCCTACCAACCCACACGCAGGTTCCGGTTCGAGGAACTTCCTCGATCCTCCACCAATTCAATGATTAGTGTCGAGACATAACGGGCTCATTTAGATGCAACCGCTTCAGCCCGCGCTCCGCAAGGTCCGGGCTCAAGGTCGGGGCCTCAAACTTGCGAGCGGAACCGACTGCCGCCATGCGCCGCACGGGCTGGCAATCCGTCGTAGGCCGGACTACGTAGCACTTGCCATACCAACATACTGAACGCGATTGCGGGAAGGCGAGCGATGAACATCGAGACACCGACCAAAGCGCCGGAGGCGATGGCAGCGCATCTGCCGGCCGACCATCCACCGGTCCGCACCGGCCGGGTTGGCGTGCTGCTCGTCAACCTCGGCACCCCTGACGGCACAGATTACAAATCAATGCGCCGATACCTGGAGGAGTTCCTGACGGACCGCCGCGTTATCGAATGGTCTCGTGCCTACTGGTACCCGATCCTCTACGGCATCGTGCTCAACAAGCGGCCTCAGAAAGTCGGCAAAGCCTACGAGTCGATCTGGAACACCGAGCGCGACGAGAGTTTCTTGCGCACCTATACGCGTAGCCAGTCTGACAAGCTCGCGGCCCGCCTTGCCAAGTTGATGGCGCGCACGAACGATGATGCGTTGCGCCCCGTGGAGGTCGATTGGGCGATGCGCTACGGTAACCCGTCGATCAAGGAGAAGCTTGAGCGCCTGAAGGATATCGGTTGCGATCGCATCCTTTGGTTCCCGCTCTATCCCCAATACGCTGCCGCGACCACCGCCACCGTGAACGACAAGGCGTTCGAAGCGCTCATGCAGATGCGCTGGCAACCGGCGGTCAGAACAGCACCACCCTACCACGACGATCCGGCCTACATCGAGGCGCTTGCCAAATCTATGAGGGGGCACCTCGACGAGCTCGATTGGTCGCCGGAAAAGATAATTGCCTCGTATCACGGTATTCCGATGAGTTATTTTAAAAAGGGCGACCCATACCATTGCCAATGCCTGAAAACCACACGGCTGTTACGTGAACATTTAGGGTGGAGCGAAGATTTCCTGATTTCGACATTTCAGTCACGCTTTGGACCAGAAGAATGGCTGCAGCCTTATACCGATAAAACCATCGAAGCGTTGGCTCAGTCGGGGACCAAGCGCCTCGCTGTATTCAATCCAGGTTTTGTCTCGGATTGTCTGGAGACGCTCGAGGAGATTGCCGGAGAAGCTCACGAGAGCTTTGTCGAGCACGGCGGCGAACAATTCACTCACATCCCCTGTCTCAACGATAGCGAAGCTGGCCTCGACGTGATCGAAGCAATCGTGCGGCGGGAACTTGGCGGTTGGATTTCGTCCTGAGCCTCCGTGCGTTGCGGAGGTTTCGGTGCCGGGGACGCTCCGAACCGGCCGCCGTCGCAATTTCACCGTTTAGTTCTGTAAAATTTCTGAAGTTTCTGTTTTGGTGCGGCGCGTTCGAGCGCGTCGCAGCACCAGCTTGTGCGGCTGAAAGGAATATTATCCCAGCACGCAGCGGTCAGGTGTTTAATATTTCTTTACCAGGAATCGAGAGTTTCTCGCTAACCGGCTGTGATTCTTGAATTTGCCGGAAGCAATAGGAGATCGCCATGATTGGCAGTGCGGGCATAGCCGGTTTTATTCTTGTAGCGTTCGTCATAGCGATTTTGTGGTCGATTGTTAAGATCGTCCCTCAGGGCTACAATTATACTGTTGAAAAATTTGGCAAATACACAAGAACGCTACAGCCCGGCCTGCACTTTCTAACCCCGGTCATGGAGCAGATCGGCTACAAGATGAACATGAAAGAGCAGGTCATGGACATACCCGGCCAGGATGTCATCACCCGCGACAACGCTATGGTCCGCGTCGATGGAGTCAATTTCTACCAGATCCTCGACGCCGCCAAGGCTGCCTACGAGGTCGACTATCTGGAAGGATCGACCATCAACCTGACGATGACCAATATACGTACCGTCATGGGTTCGATGGATCTTGATGAACTGCTCTCAAACCGCGACATCATCAATGCCAAGCTTCTTGAGGTCGTCGACGCCGCCACCGAGACATGGGGCGTGAAGGTCACTCGTATCGAGATCAAGGATATTGACCCGCCGCGTGACATCGTCGACTCGATGGCGCGCCAGATGAAGGCCGAACGTGAGAAGCGTGCCCAGATTCTCGAAGCGCAGGGCTCGCGTGAATCCGCAATTCTGAAGGCTGAAGGTGAGAAGCAGGCTGCCGTGCTGGAGGCCGAGGGCCGCCGCGAAGCCGCGTTCAAGGATGCCGAGGCCCGCGAACGTGCGGCCCAGGCGGAAGCTGAAGCAACGCGGATGGTGTCGGACGCCATCTCCGAGGGCAACGTGCAGGCGATCAACTACTTTGTGGCGAACAACTACATGAAGGCGCTGGAAGGTATAGCCAAGTCGCCGAACCAGAAGGTTCTCATGATGCCGCTGGAAGCCTCCAGCGTAATCGGATCGTTGGCGGGACTTGCCGAAATCACTGGCGAGGCTTTCGGTAACAAGAGCCACCTCAATGGCGGTGGCGATGCGACGCCGCGCCCGTCTCCGACGTCAACGTCGACCGCTTCCACACCGCCGACGGCATCTTCCACGCCATGGGGCAGTTCCTGATGCGGAGCGGTTCACTTGTCTGTAGGAGATTGCCGCTATAATGGCGGTCTGGAGAAGATTACCGACTTCACGAGAATATGGCGCTGCCCGGGCCGCAAGGCCGGGTGGCGTCGGTTGGCTCCCGCCTGGCGGGGTAAGTGTTAGCAGGCACGTCCATCCATCCATCGATTCGCTTGGATTTACGTTGTCTTCCGTTGTCTTCATTGTGGGGCGCCCCAATGGACTACCTACTGGAATTCGGACCTTGGCTGTGGCTTGTCGCCGCCGTTTTGCTGGTGGTCCTCGAGATCGTAATCCCAGGTATTCACTTCCTCTGGTTCGGCGTCGCAGCAACCATTGTTGGCGTCGTCGCATTGATGACCGGTATGGATTGGCAGTGGCAGGTTCTGCTTTTCGGCGTGCTCTCCGCAATTACAGCTATCGGGCTTTATTTTTTCGCCAAGCCGCAAGATACCTCGACGGACCGGCCGGGGCTCAACAAGCGTGGGTCCTACTACGTCGGACGCATCGTCGTTGTTGCGGACCCGATCCGGAACGGTCGCGGCCGCGTTCGTGTCGGCGACACGCTTTGGGCGGCGGCCGGCCCTGATCAGCCCGAGGGCGCTCGTGTCAAGGTCACGCGCATGGATGGGACCGTTCTGATGGTCGAAGCCATCGAGGGCTGAACCGGCATTGCTTGTTGGCGGCATGCGCGGCCCGCGGCTTGGCGAGCGTCACACGACCTTGTTGGAGATTGCCTGCGGGGCCGGCCGGGTATTCATGAATGACGGTCGCGTATCCATCCGACTACTATGGGCCGCCAGCGCCGGATAGGCAGCGCTCCAGTCCGTCTCAGGTCGCCTCAAATTGAGATAAGCGAACGTCGTCGCCACCGCGAGATCGCCGAGCGTGAAACTCTCACCGATGAACAAGTCTCGCGCTCCGAGCAGGCGCGTCATCTCGGCGAGTCCACCATCGATTTTGCGCTGCTGTCGCGCCATCCATTCCGCGCTTTGCTTGCTCTCATCGCGAAGGCGCTCGAAAAACATTAACACGAAGGCGTCGCAGACCCCGTCGCTCAGGACCTCAAGTCGCTTTGCGAGCAACCATCCTTCCGTATCTGGAGGTACGAGCGGCGGGTCTGGATGAAGCCGCTCGATATATTCGAGAATGAGATACGACTCGAATACGGGATCGCTGTCAGGCTGGATAAGAATAGGCAGCTTTTCCAGCGGATTGTGTGCTGGCGTCTGTGTCGTTCGATCCCAAGGCACTTCGGTGATCAGCTCGAATGGGATGTTCTTTTCTTGGAGCGCGATCCGCACCTTCCGGGCATAAGGGCTCGGCGCCGCGCTGATCACTTTATACATTTCATGCCTCGAGCTTCACTCGCGTGGCGGTCAAAGCCGCAATATGCCTTCGGCGTTCTGGCTGAGTATACGCCGGCGCACATCCGGTTCGAGCATCAGCAGGCTTTGGCCCGGCATATCGTTGTCCCAATGCGGATAGTCTGTCGAGAAGATGAGGTGTTCAGGCCCCAGCATTTCGATCAGAGCTTTGAGATGCGCGGGATCGGCGGGTTCATCGAGCGGCTGGGTCGAGAAGCGAACGCGCTCGGACACGTACTCGCGTGGACTACGCCGTACCCACGGCACATCATACCGCAGGCTTTCCCATGTCCGTGTGATCCGCCACATCAGCGGTAGCGCCCACGCAAAGCTGTATTCAACGAACATGAACTTCAGCGTCGGGAATTTTTCGAACACCCCCGAAAAGCAGAGGCTGGTAAGATTTGCCTCGCCAATCTGCGCCAAAGACACGTAGCGTTCGGCGTAATTTTCGGCAAAGCCACCGGCTTGGTTCGGTGCGCCCTGGAAGACCGAGTCAGTTCCAGTGACATGCAGGAGAATCGGCAGGTCATGATCGGCGGCGGCTTCGTATATAGGTTCCCAGTAGCGGTTGCCGATTAGAATGTTGATCAGCGGCATATAGATTGCCGCCACTTCGGGCCGGCTGCCGACGCGTCGGATTTCCGCGGCCGCTGCGCGCGGATCCTGCACCGGCACGGTCATGGCCAGGCGCAGGCGCCGCTCGTTGGCCAGCGGCCACACATCGAGGAAATAATCGTTGAACGCCGAGACGATAACCTGGCTCTCATCCGGGCCTGAGGTAACGGTTGAGAATTGGCCGGCCTGCAGCGACGTGAGCAACGCGATCGAGATATTATGTCCATCGAGCAGGTCACGCCGGATCATTTCCGGATCGGACCCCGGCGGTCCGCCGGCCTCCGTCGCCGCATCGCGTCGCGCCGCCGATCCGGTTGGATGTTCGAACCGAAAACCGAGCGGCGCAGCGCTTGCCAGATGACCCGCTTTAAGCTTGAAGCGTTCTACCCATGGTTTAGGCATCAAGGGAAACAGTGTTCCAAGCCCTTGCGGCAGCGCGGGGTGGACGTCGCAATCGATAACCTTGACGCGGTCACTGGCGGCGGTCGAGATGTCGGAAGCTGGGGTTTCGATATTCATGTGATCAGGCAGTCCTCTCGGGCATAAAGATCTGGGCCCTTCCGGGCGTGGGCCGGCACGTGTACATTGGCGCCAACGTTATCAGCACTTGCCCTCATTTTTGAAGCCCTGAAGTGCTGTCGCCGTGTCGTTGTCCAGTTCATCCGAGGAAGCGGTGTGCAGACAAACGGTTGACGTGGCGCGACGTTCCCTTATAACCGCGGCTCTGGTTAGGGTTCACAACCGGCTCGCACCCCAGCACGCTTGCCCGTCTCACCCTCGACCCAAAAGCACCGGTAGCTCAGCTGGATAGAGCACCAGACTACGAATCTGGGGGTCGGGAGTTCGAATCTTCCCCGGTGCGCCAATAAAATCAATGACTTACAAATGTGGTCCGTTGGCGCTCTGGGGCGCTAGCATTCAGATAGCATTCACGCGATCCCGTTCTCGGTAAGCGCTCAATCTCCCGGTGATGGTGGGCGGGATTGACATCACTGCCGGTGGCAGCCGACGCTATGCGTCGGTTGCGGTGACATTCCAGGGCAGAAGTTCTTCGATTGCCTCATCGTCTTGTGCCTCTTTTGCCGCGGGCAGATCCGCGAACACGCGGGCGAGATAGGCGTAGGGCTCCAGTCCATTCGCCTTGGCAGTTTCGATGAGGCTATAGAGGCGGGCGGAAGCTGTCGCACCGACAGGTGTGTCGGCGAAGAGCCACGCTTTTCTTCCCAACACAAACGGACGAATTGCGTTTTCGCAACGGTTGTTGTCGATCTCGATGCGCCCGTCATCAAGCACCCGGATCAACCTCGGCCATTGTGCGTGCGTGTAGGCGAGCGCCTTGCCGGTTAGCGATTTCGGCGGCACCTGACCAAGCGCGCCGTCAAGCCATTGGCGGAACTCTTTCCAAATGGGCTTTGCTTTTTCATCACGCAACGCCTTGCGGGCGTCGGCGTCGAGCCCTCGTTCACGAGCTTCGCGCTCGATACGATACAGTCGTTGAATGAAGTCGAAGCCTTGCTTGGCGAGACCGCCCCGACCTTTCTTCTTCTGGGCTTTTAGCGCCTCGTCGAACTTGCGCCGCGCGTGTGCAAGACAACCGACCCAGGCAATGTCATTGCCTCGGGTGACGGCTGCATAGCCCTCATAGCCGTCGGTTTGCAGTATCCCGCGGAAGTTCTCCAGCAGCCGCACGGGTACCTTGCTGCCACGTGAGGGCTCATAATCAAACAGAATGACGGTTTGGTCCGGAGGGCCGCCCCTCCTGACCCACATGTAGGATTGCGATTGTGCTGCGCGGCCCGGTTCTTTCAGAACCTGAACCGTCGTCTCGTCCATCTGGATGATGTCGTGATCAAGCAACCGATCCTGCATCAGATTGATCAATGGCTCGATCAACGCGCCGCATCGGATCATCCAGCCAGCTAGCGTGTTGCGCGGGATCTCCACGCCGATCCGTTTGAACCTTGGCTCCAGACGGTAGAGCGGCATGCTATCCACGAACTTGGCAACGCCAATGTAGGCAAGAAGGCCCGGCGAGGCATTGCTCTTCGGGATCGGCTGCGGCGGCATCGCGGCGGTGACGACCGTTGGGCCGTCATCATCAACGCCTTCGCATGACCGGCAGGCGTACTTGAAGCGAACATGTTGCAGGACCTGGATCTGTTCTGGAACGATCTCGAGCTGTTCAGATGTTGCTTCGCCGATGCGGGTTTTTTGACAACCGCAGGCGCAGATTTTGTCGGCTTCGGGAATATCATGTTCGATGCGCGTACGCGGCAGATGATCTGGCAGCGGTTTGCGACCGCGTGTCTTGCGCTCATGCTCGGGAACCGTAATCGTTGGTTCGTCGGCAATGGGCGCTGGCGCTGTGACTTCTGCTTCGTTGAACAGATTGAGCTGGTCAGCAGATGCTTTCTCGGAACTGGCGGCAAACCGTTTGTGCAAGGCAAGCCGCAGCTCTTCTTCCAGGGCGGCGATCTTCTGATCCTTCGCTGCCAGCATTGCTTTCAGCGCGTCGTTTTCTTCAGCAAGCTTCGCTGCCTTCGCCATGAGACAACGCTAACTGATTTGCACCGTCCACGTCCGTCATAAAACGGAAGAGTAACGTAACGACCTGTGCGGTCGCATCGCTTTGAGATCGTATCCGTCGAGCAACCAGTTGAGCTGTTGTCCATCGAGTGTCAGGACGTCATGTTGCAAGCGCGTCTCCGACACGACCCCATCAAGGTGATCCGGCCACTTGAAGACCTCGCGCTCCAATCGCTTCTGCCACATGCAAAAACCTGAACGTTCCCAATAGAGAATCTTGACCTTGTCACGGGCCTTGTTAACGAACACAAACAACTGCCCGGAAAATGGATCATGGGCGAGCTGTTCTTCCACCAGGACCGATAGCCCGTTGATGCCCTTGCGAAAGTCTACCGCGTCGCGCGCCAACCAGACGATATCAATGTCGTTCGCGGGTCGCATCATG
Organism: uncultured Hyphomicrobiaceae bacterium; assembly: GCA_964632265.1. Lineage (GTDB taxonomy): Bacteria > Pseudomonadota > Alphaproteobacteria > Rhizobiales > Hyphomicrobiaceae > CAJQQK01. The sequence continues at coordinate 10,249 of CAZWCL010000074.1, forward strand.
TGATCGGCGGCGCCAGAGCTGCGCGTAACACCATGCACAAGGCATCGCCATCGATGTCGTGTGGGGCTTCAATGCTGATGCCATTGGCAAGTTCAATGCGCGTGCGCCGGTTGTCCGTTCGGCGTGTTTGCGGCAAAGCTTGTAGTCGTGGCTGATCAGGCCGGCCCGCCACAAGCCCGAGCTTCTTCAGACGCCCCTTCCACAAATAGAAACTTTGCAAATCAAGCCCGTGCTCTTCGGCATAAGCCTTCATCGAACCGCCACCTGCTGCACAAGCCTCCACATGTGTCAGCCAGTTGCGTTGCCTGTCTGTTAGTTCCCGGTCAGCCATGCCGTAAAAATGGCACAACAGGAAACAGCTAACCAGAAGCGGTTATTTGATCGCTTACC
>CAZWCL010000075.1:0-10561 GCA_964632265.1 uncultured Hyphomicrobiaceae bacterium
CCAACTCGGTCCAGCCGACCGGAATCAAGCCGCCTTCGGCCACGGCCCTCAAACCGGCATTTAATTTGACACCAGACGGTGGCGCGTATGTCGGAGACAGCGCACGTCTCGAGCCGGCAATCCCGTTTCACCGCGCAAAAGGTCGGCTACCGTTGCCCGCTGCGGGCCGTATCGAACGCGATTTCGGTGTTTCATCGGGCTATTCTGGCCGGGCCAAAGGCATCACGATCAAGACACGCTACGGTGCCCAGATCACCTCGCCCGCCGATGGTTGGATTGTCTACGCTGGAAAATTTCGAACTTATGGCCAATTATTGATAATAAAGGCTGGCCATGGGTACCATATCCTTCTTGCTGGACTGTCGCGCATTGATGTTCAATCCGGTCAGTTCGTCTTGGCGTCCGAGCCAGTGGGAACCATGAAAAAGGCACCGGGTCGACGAGCGGGCAAAGATTCGCCAAGACTCTATGTTGAATTTCGCAAAAATGGGCGGCCTATCAATCCGCGGCCTTGGTGGTCCGCAAGCTCGAAGCAAAAGGTTCAAGGCTGATGCGCAAATCTGATTTCGCGTTTTGGAGCTTCATGGTGATGTCAGGCCTTGCGGCCCTGACAACAGTCGTGAACGTGACCAAGACTTATTCCGCGACGAGTCCAAGCTCGGAAATTTATAAGCAGCTCGATTTGTTCGGCGACGTACTGGAGCGGGTCCGCAGCGACTACGTCGAAAAGCCCGACGACACCAAGCTGATAGAGACCGCGATCAACGGTATGCTGACGGGGCTCGATCCCCACTCAGCCTACCTCAATGCCAAGCACTTTCAGGATATGCAGGTACAGACGCGCGGTGAGTTTGGCGGCCTCGGCATCGAAGTCACGATGGAAAAGGGCGTGGTTAAGGTCGTCTCTCCGATCGACGATACACCCGCTGCTAAAGCAGGCGTACGCGCTGGCGACCTCATAACTCATCTCGACAACAAGTCGATTGTCGGCGAGACACTGGAGCAAGCCGTCGAAAAAATGCGCGGCCGGGTCAACACACCGATCACTCTGACCATCGTGCGCAAAGGCGCCGAGGAGCCGCTCGATATCAAGATCACGCGCTCCGTGATCCGCATCAACGCGGTCAAATCGCGGCTGGAGGCGGACGGCGAGCTTGGCTACATCAAGATCACGACGTTCAACGAAAAGACTCACGCCAACCTTGTAAAGGCCGTCGAAAGGCTGACCAAAGAAGGCGGCGACAAGCTGAAAGGCTTCATCGTCGACTTGCGTAACAACCCGGGCGGCCTGCTCGATCAGGCCGTATCGGTCAGCGACGATTTCCTCGACAAGGGAGCTATCGTACTGACGAAAGGCCGCAATCTCCAGGAGACGCAGCGTTCACAGGCGCGGAGCGGTGATATCACCGGTGGCAAGAAGATCGTCGTTCTCATCAATGGCGGTTCGGCATCGGCGTCCGAAATTGTGGCGGGCGCGATTCAGGATCATGAGCGCGGCACGATTGTCGGCACACGCTCGTTCGGCAAGGGCTCGGTGCAAACGATAATTCCGCTCGGCGGCAACGGCGCACTGCGCCTGACGACCGCACGTTACTACACGCCATCCGGCCGCTCGATCCAGGCGAAGGGCATCGATCCGGATATCGTTGTCGAACAGGAAACACCGGAAGAGATCAAAAAGCGCGAGAAGCGTAGCCCCCGTGGCGAAGCCAACCTGCGTGGCCATCTCTCGGCAGAGGATGAGGGCAAGGAAGAGTCCGGCTCTTCGACCTACGTGCCGCCTGAAACCGAAAAAGATCAACAGTTGCAATATGCGATTGCGCTGCTTCTTGGCCGGGAAACAGATATCAAGGGCAAGCGCCGCGAAGATATCGAGAAAGAGAAAAAGGCAAAGGCGGACGCCAAGCCGGAGCCTATAAAAGAAAAAGAATAGCTTGCTCCGCCCAACCGGGCCGTTATGGAGGCGGGCGCCCTTTTGCGGCGCCCGCTTTTGTTTTTCGGTTTGCTGTCCTATCTCTTGGCGATCCGCTCAACGTTTTCGCCGTCCTCAACCCCGTGGCCCGCAAAATGCCAGTAATCATAGATAATGTCGCAGTTTCCGAGGCTCATGGAGATGCCGAGGCGGCCGTAGCCGGAGAACCTGCCGTCACGTCCAGCCACCAGCCGACGCTCGCCGGGCTCGACCGGAGCGCCCTCAAGTCGAAGCTCGCGGATCTCGGAGTGCCGGAACGTCAGCAGCGCATGCGGGTCAATCAGCTCTGGAGCTGGATATACGTGCGGGGCGCGACGTCATTCGACGAGATGACCGACATTTCCAAGTCCTTGCGCACCGACCTGGCGCGCGCCTATACGCTCGACCGCCCTCAGATCGTCAGTGAGCAGGTATCCGTCGACGGTACGCGCAAATGGCTACTGCGGCTGACGCAACAAGGGCATGAGAGATCAGCTCCGGAAATCGAGGCGGTTTATATACCGGAGGCAGATCGCGGTACGTTGTGCATATCGAGCCAGGTCGGCTGTACGCTGAACTGTTCGTTTTGCCATACTGGAACGCAGCGCCTTGTTCGCAATTTGGAGGCCGAAGAAATTGTCGGGCAGGTCCTCCTCGCGCGTGACCGGATTGGGGATTGGCCTGAGGCCGACGGCCCCGATGACGGTGGCCTGATCCCATCATCTGAACGCAAGATCACCAATGTAGTCCTGATGGGCATGGGCGAGCCGCTTTATAATGCCGACAATGTCGCGCGCGCCATGCAGGTCGTTTCGGACAGCGACGGCATTTCCCTGTCGAAGCGCCGCATCACGCTGTCAACCTCCGGCATCGTCCCTGAGATCGGGCGGTGGGGCGAGGAAGTTGGCTCCATGCTGGCGATATCTCTGCATGCGGTCCGCGATGATCTGCGAAATGAACTAGTGCCCATCAATAAGCGCTGGCCGATCGCGGAGCTGCTCAACGCCTGCCGGCACTACCCCGGCGTCTCCAACGCGCGCCGTATCACCTTCGAATACGTGATGTTGAAGGGCGTCAACGACAGTACGTCGGATGCCAAGCAACTCGTCCGGCTGCTGGCTGGGATTCCATCGAAGATCAACCTCATACCGTTTAACCCATGGCCCGGCACGCGCTATGAGTGCTCCGACTGGGCTCAAATCGAGCGGTTTGCCGAGATCGTCAATCGCGCGGGCTACGCAAGTCCCGTACGAACGCCGCGCGGCCGCGACATCCTCGCGGCCTGCGGGCAACTAAAATCGCAGTCCGAGAAGCTATCTGCCCGCGCGCGTGCAATCTCCGGGGCGGCGGATGACACGGCGGCAGACACCGCGTAGATACACCGGAGAAGCGAAATGGGGCGCGGTGACGAGAGGGGACGGCTATGCTCGCAGCCATCGGCCGGATTATATGGCTACCGATAGCTTTTCTGCTGGCAGCACTGACTGGGGCATTCGTGATACTGACGCTCGGCCTTGAGCGCATTACGGCCTACATGCACGGCTTTGAAGATCCCGACATGACGATTGAAGGCGGTCTCCAGTTGCTTGCCGGCGGTGCCTTGCTGGCACAGACGCTGACGATTGTGCCGGCTCTGGGTGTCGTTGTGATTGGAGAGGTCGCGCAGATAAGGTCCGTCTACTATTACGTGATCGGAGGCGGCCTCGCTGCGGTATCAGCACCGCTGATCATCCAAATCGGAACGGCTGGCGCACTGGACGTGCCGGCTGTCGCAGTGTGGCAGGTATTTGCAACAGGTGGCTTTATTTCGGGCTTCGTCTATTGGCTGTTGGCCGGTAAAAGCGCTTGATTTTGCTGCGGTACGGTCGAGCTTGCCATTAAACCAGGGCGGCGCAAAGCAATTGAAGAGCCGCCCGCCACCAACTATGACTGCGGTCGAACCGGCCGGGGCTCACCGCCGTCCGGAATTCGGAGGGACTGCCATGGCTTTTGTTGGCAAACTGTTGCGGGTCGTGATCGGCTTTGCATTCGCCTGCCTGGCGGCCGGCTTTGTTCAAGTGCTTTTCGCTGTCACGCCTGCAGAACTCATCGACGCCGTTGATGACAGGCTCGGCGTAGCCGTGACGTGGGGCTTGCTTTCTGCAACACAAATCGCCGTCTTTGCGGCACCCTTCGCCCTGATCTCCGCCATCATCAGCGAATGGCAATCGGTACGAAGCTTCGCCTATCATGCCATGGTCGCTATGGCGATCGCGGTCGCGGGCTTTGGCCTCATCTATGCGACCGAGTTGCCGACCGAAGCGACAATCGTGAACAGCTATGCCATGGCCGCCTATCTGACCAGTGGTTTCGTTGGCGGCTTTGTATACTGGCTTGCTGCCGGGCGCTGGGCCGGCCGGGGCGAAGAGTACGTCCGCATGGAGAGCGCCCGCCGGCGGCCCGCCCGTCCACAGCCGGAACACCGAGCCGAACCGGCGGCCAAGCCTGGCAACGCCGACCCAATGCCACCGCCTCAAAACAAACCGGTCGGGACGACCGGCACGGTGCCGGCGACAAAACCAGCCGCCGGCGGCGGTGCGGTTGGCCAAGGCGATACCGGGAGCGGCGCTGAGGCAGCGGCCAAGACGGGCGCGGCGGCTCAGCCCAAGGGCGGCGGCGCGGAACCGCCGAAGAGCGAGGCAGCTGCGCAATCCAAAAGCAGCGACGGTGAAGCCAAGGCTGATTCCGGCACGAACTGACGTTCGATGCGACACGCGCTCGGCGGCGCCAAACTTCCACATCGAGCGCGGCGAGGCCTCACGAGATGCAAACTGTCATAACGGTGGTCGTGCCGGTGTTCGCTTTGATCGCCATCGGCTATGCGGCCGGCCGGCTCTCCTTCATCTCCGAGACAGGCGCCAAGGGGCTGGCCGAGTTCACCTTCAACATCGCCATCCCCTTCATGCTGTTCCGAAAGATGGCGACGGCTGAATTGCCTGACGTGACGCCGTATGCGCTGTGGGCCACGTATTTCGGCGCAGCCGCCGTTGTCTGGCTCATCGCGACCTTCGCCGCCGTCGTCTTGCTTCGGCGCACCGCGCAGCATTCCTCGGCGATCGCGATGAGTGCAGGGTTCGGCAATGTCGTCATGATCGGCCTGCCGCTCTCGGTAAATCTATACGGCGATGCCGCCGCCGCGCCAATCGCGATCCTGGTTTCACTGCACTCGCCGGTACTGTGGACGGTCGCATCATTACATCTGGCGTTGACGCGCGGCGGCGCTGGTATCGTTTCGATCGGCCGGGAGTTGGTCTCCGAGCTCTCACGTAACGTTATCATTCTGTCGATCATCGCTGGGACTTTGTGGCGCTTCACCGGTCTCGAGTTTCACTCAATCGCCGACGACATCATTTCGCTGATTGGCCGGGCAGGGATACCGTGTGCCCTGATCTCGTTGGGCCTGAGCCTCGTCGGCTTCCGCATTGCCGGGCAGGTGCCAACGCTATCGCTGATACTATTGCTCAAGATTATCGCTATGCCGGTCATTGCCTGGCTGATCGCGACCCATGTTTTCGAGCTACCGCCGGTCGCCGCCGGTGTAGTGACGATCTTTGCGGCGATGCCGACTGGCGCAAACGCCTACCTTTTTGCCTCGCGCAATGATCTGACACCTCACTCGGCTTCGGGTGCGGTGGCGCTTGGCACCGCACTCTCGGCAGCATCGGCAACAATCGTCATCTATGCGCTGGGCGGCTAATTCGTATGCCAAGCCCGTCAGGTGATGTTCTCGGTCAGGCGGCGGCAGCCAACCTGGCAGTCAGCGGTGTGCCGCGGCCGTTCGATTGCCGAGTCGGTGTCCAGTCAGTTGGCAACGTCGTCATGACGCCGCGCAATTCATCGAGCATCGACGAGAACGCGTATTCGGCTGCATCGAGCTTGGTCGCTGCCTCACCGTGTGCGCCGACGATGGTTTGGGCGCGATCGCAGTGTGCGGAGACGACACGCCCGAGCCTCTCGGCCTGATATTTGCCGCCACGTAGAGGTGTCGTCTCGACTGATCGAGAACTATACAAAGAGGCCAAACGCTCGTCCTGACGCTGCCGCGCCACCCGGGCACGCCGCGCGCTTCTTTGCGCGGTGAAATAAGCCAGCATTTGTCGCGTACGGTCGAACACGCCTGGGCCCCGTTGATCCTTTATCCCGGCGCAACGCGCAAAGCGGGCGGCGGTGGAATCGTATTAGACGAGGCGAAAATTAATAATTCGTTATGAGTCAGTGCGTTGAGGAGCTTAAATCATGCAAAGATTCACATTCCTCCCGGCCTCACGCGACTTCGAACAATCCTGCAGCGCCCATGCCGCCGCCAACGCACATCGTGCATACAACGTATTTGGCGCCCCGTTTCTTGCCCTCAAGCAGTGCGTGGCCGACCATGCGCGCGCCAGACATGCCGTACGGATGGCCGATTGAGATCGCACCACCATCGACGTTGAGGTTCTCATCTGGGATTCCAAGCTTATCGCGGCAGTAGATCACCTGCACGGCGAACGCCTCGTTGAGCTCCCATAAGTCGACGTCATCCATTTTGAGGCCGTTCTTGGCAAGCAGCTTCGGCACGGCGTAGATCGGGCCAATTCCCATTTCGTCCGGCTCGCACCCGGCAACCGCCATCCCGCGATAGATCCCGAGTGGTTCGAGGCCGCGTCTCGAAGCTTCGGCTGCCTCCATGACGACGGCCGCTGACGCACCATCGGAAAGCTGCGAAGCGTTGCCGGCGGTGATGTATTTGCCCTCCTTGATGACGAGACCGTCCTTGAATACCGGTGCGAGGCTTTGCAGCCCTTCGAGATTGGTAGACGGCCGGTTCCCCTCATCTTTATCGAGGCAAACGTCCTTGTCAGAGATCTCTTTCGTCTCGCGGTCCTGCACCTTCATGACGGTACTCATCGGCACGATCTCGTCGTCGAACGCGCCGCGCTGCTGAGCGGCAGCCGTGCGCATTTGCGATTGCAGCGCGTATTCGTCTTGGGCGTCTCGCGAGACGTTGTAGCGGGCCGCGACAGTTTCCGCGGTCTCGAGCATCGACATGTACATCGAAGGAACCTTTGCCAGAAGACCCGGGTCCTCGACGCGAAATGTATTCATGTGTTCGTTCTGGACCAGTGACACCGATTCGAGTCCGCCACCGATGACGATATCCATACCGTCGCTGATCACCTGTTTCGCCGCAGCCCCGATCGCCATCATGCCCGAGGCGCACTGCCGATCGAGCGACATGCCCGCAACTGACGTCGGCAGCCCCGCCCGCATCGCGCACTGGCGTGCTGTATTATGGCCAGTTGCACCCTGCTGCAGCGCCGCCCCCATGATCACGTCCTCGACTTCCCCCGGCTCAACGCCAGCGCGTTTGACAGCCTCGCTAATCACATGGCCGCCAAGTGCCTGCGCCGGCGTATCATTAAAGGCACCGCGGTAGGCCTTCCCGATCGGCGTGCGGGCAGTGGAAACGATGACGGCTTTGCGGGTCATGGGGCGTGCTTCCTCGAAATGCGTGTTGTGTTTCAGGCCAGGTTAGGGCGTGAAAGCTTGCGAGGGAAGGCGTTATCAGGCCATGGCCGTCTTGCCGGCTGAGAAAAATTTGTTCTCAAATATTTCCCGCTCTCGTTAAAACCCGCTAAACCTCTCTCCCGGAAATCAATCAACAATCGTCCTTGGAGGAGACCCACATGAAACTCGTGCGTTTTGGCAAAGCTGGCTCGGAGCGGCCGGGCGTTGTCGATGGCAATGGCAAGATCCGTGACTTGTCGGGTCATGTGGCCGACATCACGCCGGAGGCGGTCACCCCTGATGCGCTTGATAAGCTGCGCGGCATTGACGTCGCCTCTTTGCCTGAAGCACCGGCGGGTGCGCGGCTGGGCGCGCCAGTCACAGGTATGAAAAACTTCATCGCGGTCGGCCTCAACTACGAAGACCACGCTCGCGAAACTGGGGCGGATATTCCAAAAGAGCCGATCCTGTTCAATAAGCTGGCAAACTGCCTCGTCGGCCCGAATGACGACGTGATCATGCCCCGCAACGCCATCAAGCTTGATTGGGAGGTTGAGATCGCGTTCATCATCGCCAAACGTTCGCAATATGTCGAAGAGGCCGATGCGATGAACCACATCGCGGGCTTCGCGGTATGCAACGACGTGTCGGAGCGCCACTTCCAGTCGGAGCGCGGCGGTAGCTGGATGAAGGGCAAGTCCTTCGAGACGTCCGGTCCGCTCGGCCCCTGGCTGGTGACGCCGGATGAAATCGACGACGTGCAGAACCTCGATATGTTTTTAGACGTGGACGGCGAGCGTATGCAGACCGGCAATACCAAGACGATGATCTTCTCGATTAAACACCTGCTCCATTACATCTCCCAGTTCATGGTTCTGGAGCCGGGTGATGTGGTCACGACCGGCACGCCGCCTGGCGTTGGCCTGGGCATGAAGCCGCAGCGGTTCTTGAAAGTCGGCGAAACGATGCACCTTGGCATCGAAGGCCTCGGCGAACAGAAGCTGACGGTTGTCGAGCCGCGATAAGCAGCGTTCGGCGTGAAGCGTTGAAGCGTGGACCAGCGGCCCCGGCCCTAACCGGCCGCTGGTCTTAGTCGGCCCCGTTTGCCTTTGAGACTCTCACGCCGTGTGCCTGATCCGCGCCCTCCGCGCCTTACTGAGCACGCCGCTCGGGCATGGGAACCACTTCGCCGCCGGCATCACCGGCTTCTTTCGCCCGCTCGAAGTCGTCGCCAAGCTTTTTCCAGTCGTTCGGTGTGCTGCGCGGATTGTCAGCGATTGCCGCCTTGAGAGCGTAGGCGTCCTTGAGCGCGCGCTCCTTTTCAGCGGTAAGCGCGCCTTCCCCACTATCCGTCTCGAACTGCTCGATCATCTGATTAAAGAGCGCTTCATAAGGTCCGTTCGGCAGCAACATGATCAGCGACCAGTTCTGTTCGATCTCGCTGCGCGCATCGGCGAGCATCTGGCGCTGAAATGCAACGTCGGGGCCGTCGAGGCGTTGGTCGATGGCGCGTTCGGCTTCATCCAGGCGCTGGACGACATGCCGGTCGCGTTGGCGGAAATACTCGGCAAGGCGCCCATTGCGGGCAGCTTCTTCGGCGAACTGTTCGCCAACGCTAAGGGCCGGCGGAAAGGATGGGCCACCAGTGAGGCCGAAGAAATCGCCGGGCTTGATGCTCAGTGCCGCGATGAGTTCACCAACAAATGCCTGACGGTCGCCGGAATGGGGCTCGACCGCGGTTTCCGGTGCAGCCGGTTCGCGATGCGTGTCATCTTCGATCTGGCGGGCGGGATCATGACGCGCCGACGAGCCAAGCTGCGCGTCGGCCGCCGTGTGTAGGGCACCACCCTGGAGCGGGTCCGAACCATCCGGCGGCATAAGCTGGTGGTTGCCGAAGGTAAGCCGGCGGCCATACTTCGGGTTTTCCGCCGATATCATTGCCAGCGTACGGTAGAACTCCTTGTGGACGTAGAACCGGTCGCGTTCTTCTCTTCGCACGTCGCGCACAACGTAGTCGAGCGTCGATCCCGCATTGAGCGCGCGCTGTACGATTGGCACGTCATCGGCGGGAACGTCGGACATGTAGATTTCAGATGTGAAACCATCCTTGTCCGAGATCGGATGCATATGGCCGAGCACGATGTCGGCATGGTCCGAAACGTACGGCTGCAATGCAACGCTCACGATCTTGCGTAACTCGGACAGCTTTACCTTGCCTTGGTCCTTCTCGAATGCGGTCTTGGAGACTTGATTGAGGAATTCGACCAGTTCGCCACGCACGAAGTAGCGCGCCGGATATGTCTCGTCACGTCGCACAGCCCCTATAGTCGCGCCCGCATTGAGTACTTTCAGAACGCGCAATTTGGAACTGATCTCATGCTCTGGAAGGACGCATTCGTGCGTCCATCCGGGTCCGAGTTCTCGCGGTGCCATTGACGTTGGCAGGATTGCATCGAGCGCAACGTTGGCATTCTCGAATTTGTCGGGCAGCAGCGCGTTCTCGATGACATCTTCGAGCTGGCGTGCACTGCGGCCTTTGTGCCTCGGCACGTCGGAAAGCGGCGAGCGTACGGCATTGGCGCCGAACAGCCCCGACATGAAGACAAGCGCGTCAATCGCAATGGCGATCGAGAGCGCGAGGTATGCGAGCTTGTTGCCGTCCTGGAAGGCGTTCGATGTGACAACGAAGCGATGCGCTTTGTCGTCCCGGTTGAGTTCGATGTAGTTGATCTGCTGGCGTAGCTGGTCGGTGTCGCGGCTCGGCAGTCCCGCATCCTGCACACACTTGCGCGCAAAGCCGAACAGCACGTCGGCGCCCCCGCTTGGCAACTTGTCGCCGCCGACACAGGTTGCGCCGAGCCTCTCAATTCCGGCGTTGATCGCAAAGATGCGCGATGCCGGTTCACTGGCGGCACCCGGATCGCAGTTTATGCCGCTAGCCATGCCTTTTAGATCAGGCTTCGAGTTAAGTGCCGTAACGATCCCACCGCATAGCGTCTGGATCTTGGTGAGACCGTCCGCCGTCGGGTTGCGTCGAAATTCTTCGCGGGCCGCCGCAAGTTCCTGAAGGCCGCGAGAGGCATC
>CAZWCL010000076.1:0-10555 GCA_964632265.1 uncultured Hyphomicrobiaceae bacterium
TGTCCCGCGCCACAGCTCAGATCCTCATCGCCGGACCGGCCGTGGTCCAACGCGCGCTTGGCGAAGAGGTTACCAAGGAAGAACTTGGCGGCGCTGATGTCCACGGGCGCAACGGCACAATAGACAATGTCGCCGATGATGAACCGGCCGCTCTCGCCGAGATCAGAGCGTTTCTGTCCTACCTGCCGCAGAACGTGTGGGAACTGGCCGAGGTGACGTCGTGCGCCGATGCCGTCGACCGCTGCGAGGAGTCTCTGCTAGATATCATCCCGCGCGAACGCCGCCAAGTATTCGATATGCGCCGGCTGCTGCGCCAGATCCTTGATCGCGATAGCTTCTTCGAGATCGGTAAGGGTTATGGCCGCGGCCAGATCACGGGGTTTGCGCGTCTTAACGGGCAGGTCGTAGGGGTTTGGGCCAACGACAGTCGCCAGCTTGCCGGTTCGATGACGGCCGATGGCGCCCAGAAGGCGCGCCGCTTTATCGAGTTGTGTGAAACGTTCCACATCCCCGTGGTTAGCTTTGTCGATGAGCCGGGCTTCATGATCGGCTCGAAAGCCGAACGAGAGGCCACCATCCGCCATGGTGCTTCCGCCGTCCTGACGGCGGCGATGAGCCGGGTGCCCTGGGCGGCTATCATGGTGCGCCGCTCATTTGGCGTCGCCCAGGTTGCCCACTATGGTGCCGACCCGTACGTCCTCGCGTGGCCCTCCGCCGAAACCGGTCCGCTGCCCGTCGAGGGCGGCGTTGCCGTCGCCTTTCATCGTGAGATCGCCGCCGCCGACGACCCCGAGGCAAAGCGCCGCGAACTCGAAGACCAACTCGCCGCCGGGCGTTCGCCGTTCCCGCGGGCCGAAGCATTTTCGGTGCATGAATTGATCGACCCGCGCCAGACGAGGCCCAAGCTTTGTCGTTGGATCGAGCGCATCCAGCCTTTGCTGGGCGACATGAAAGGGCCGACCGCCTTTACCTACCGCCCTTGAAACGGCGTGCAATCGACAAATGGAGTGGCAGATGTCCGAGGTTTTTGAAATCGCGCGCGAAAAGCTGCGCCGTACGATGCTGCTGACGCCGGGGAACCAGCCAGACCGCCTCGCCAAGGCGGCCGGGCTCGATGTCGACTGCGTCGTGCTCGACTTGGAGGATGGTGTCGGGCCGGATCACAAGAGGCAAGCGCGTACAATGGTGGGCGAGGCCCTTCGTACAATCGATTTTGGAGACCGCGAACGCCTGGTGCGTATCAACACCATCGGCACGCCTGAATTTCATGCGGATATGAAAGCTCTACCATTCGATCGGATCGACGCGCTGTTCGTGCCGAAGGTCGAAACGCCGGGCGAACTGCGCCAACTGAATCAGCGCCTGATCGCCATCGAAGCCAACCTCGATGGGCGCCGGATCGATGTGGTCGCCACGATCGAAACGCCGCGCGGCCTGCTCAACGCGCTGGCGATCGCGGATGCCAACCCGCGCACCTCGGCGCTTTTCTTTGGTTCCGGTGACTACGCCGCCGCGACCGGAAGCGCAATCACGGCACGTGCTTTCGAGGGACCGCGGGCGATGATACGCGCTGCCAGTGCCGCTGCCGGCTTGCAGGCTATTGATGCAGCGTATTTTGAGGCGGTGAAAGATGCCGGGGCAACGCGCGACGACGCCAGGATTGGCCGGGAACTGGGCTATGACGGTAAAATAATATTTCACCCCAACCAGGTCGACCCGTGCAACGAGGTGTTCTCGCCGAGCGCCGAGGAAATCGCGCGGGCCAGGCGGATAGTCGACGCCCATGCACAGGCTGAAGCGGCCGGCCGCGGTGTTGCGTACGTCGACGGAACTTTTCTCGCGATCGATATCGTGCTGATGGCTGAGCGCGTGCTGAGGAAAGCCGAAATGATCAACGCACGGCAGGGCGCTTGACGCGCGCTGGTGCAAGCCGGCGGCCGCCACGCCGCCAAACAAGGGTTCGGGAATGGATCAGATACCACAATCGAAATTGCCGCTCGCCGGCGTCCGCGTCGTCGAGTTCGTCCACATGGTGATGGGCCCGACGTGTGGCGTGATCCTGGCCGATCTCGGGGCTGAGGTGATAAAGGTCGAACCGATGCCGGCCGGCGACAAGACACGCAATCTGTCCGGTGGTGGCGCCGGTTTCTTCCCGGCGTTCAACCGTAACAAAAAGAGCGTGATGCTCGACCTCAAGTCGGAGGAAGGTCTCGAACTGGCCAGACAACTCGTTGCGGGCGCCGATGTCGTCACGGAGAATTTCCGTCCCGGAGCCATGGATAAGCTGGGGCTCGGTGCCGAAGCTTTGAGCAAGATCAACCCGGGCCTTATTTATATGTCTGCCAAGGGGTTCCTCAATGGCCCCTACGAGCATCGCACCGCTCTCGATGAGGTTGTCCAGATGATGACCGGTCTTGCCTACATGACCGGCCTCAATAACCGCCCGCTCCGGGTTGGCGCATCGGTCAATGACATCATGGGCGGCATGTTCGGCGTTATCGCCATCCTGTGTGCGCTGCTGCAGCGCAAAGAGAGCGGCGCGGGCGCCCGCATCGAGGCTGGGCTGTTCGAGACGTGTGCCTTCCTGATGGCGCAGCACATGGCAGCCCACGCGGTCAACGGTCTGGAGCCGTTACCGATGGCCGAGGCAAACCGCGGCGCGTGGTCCATCTACAACGTTTTCGACACTTCGACGCCGAACGAACAGGTCTTCGTCGGCGTCGTGACCGATACCCAGTGGGAGATCTTTTGCAAGGAATTCGACTTTCCTGATCTGCTGGTACTCACGAAACTCGGCAACAAGGAGAGAACTGCGCGGCGTGACGAATACTTACCGCGCGTGCGCGAACGCTTTGCCGAGTATACGAAAGCCGACCTGATCGCGAAATGCGAGGCGCTCGGCCTGCCCTATTCACCGATCCAAAAACCAACGGACCTTTATGACGATCCACATCTGAAAGCTTCCGGCGGTCTCATAGAGATGACGGAGCCGGATGGGGGCAACGCGGTTGTCGTACCCGGCCTGCCGTTGAGCGTCGACGGGGCAAGATATGGCCTGCGCAACGATCCACCGGGAGCGGGCGCCGACGGGGCGGACGTTCTGGCGTCTCTGGGCCTCGGAGCTGATGAGATCGAAACGCTGCGCGCGAAGGGCGTGGTCAAGTGGTAAAAGCGACGGCGAAGACCGAAGGGGCCGTCATGCGCATCTGGATGCGTTCGGCGCGATTGGCGGCCTCAAGGCAGCCAATCGCGCCCGAGTGTGAACCCAACTCTGAACCTGACATCTTAAACAGGGGCGGCCCGAACTGGACAGCGCCAGAGCACGCTTGACGCCAGACCCTGCCGGGCGGGCCGCCAGCGATCCCTGGCTGGAAGCCATCATCAAACCAGTCCCGCACGCTTGTCGGCCGCACGACGTTCCGGATCCCGTTCGGTCGGATCACCCAGCCCGCCGCCGCCCGAGATTTCTAGAATAAGCCTGTCGCCCGCGGGTATCGTCTGCGTACCCTTGCCGGCGATTCGGGCACCCGACGCCAAACGGGCGGCGCCGGGTGCGCCGTTTTCCCCGCCGAGTGCGCCGCGCGGCGGATTTTCGATGCGGTCGAAGGCCGCAAGCAATTCGAACGGTTGGCCGATACGGCTCGAAATCTCCATGATCTGGCCAAGCCCGCCGCGCGTCCGCCCCGCGCCGCCGGAGCCGGGGCGGAATTCCTTGCGCCAGAAAATAAGTGGTAGAATCTGCTCGGCGATTTCGACCGGCGTGCCCTTGACGCCGGAAGGATATGCGGTTGCCGAAAGCCCGTCGCTATTGGGGCGCGCTCCGGTACCACCGTTCGACGTAAACGTGGTCGCAAAGCCGTAGTTGCCTGTATCGGCCGCGTCGAACCGCCCGCGCAGCGTAACGTTCCAGATGCACGACGTGCCCTCAGCCGGGACACGGTCGGGCATGATCTGGCGCAGGCACCCAAAGACGACGTCGGGAAGCATTTGGCCCGTTACGTGGCGCGTCAGAACCGGCGCCGGCTTTTGCGGGTTGAGGACGCTGCCCTCCGGGGCCGTCACCTTGTAAGGCGCGAGCGATCCGGCGTTGTTTGGCACGTCAGGCGCAATCGCACAGGCAAGTCCGAAGACCGTGTACGCCGTCGTATAGGCAAGCGGCACGTTGACGCCATGGCGCTGTACGCCGCTGGTGCCGTCGAAATCGACCGTGATCCCGTCGCCGGTAATCTTCGTCGTCGCGGCGAGCGTGATTGCCTCGTCGTAGCCGTCGGTCATCATCGTATACGACCATGACCCGTTCTCGAGTTCGGCGATGCGCGCACGCACCGCTGCTTCGGAGCGCTGGCAGATGTATTCGCCAAGCTCATCGAGCGATGCAAGACCGAACTCATCCATCATCGCGAGCAGATGATGACAGCCGATCTCGTTGCAGTTGGCGAGCGAATAGACGTCGCCGATGGTGTCGACTGGTAGTCGCGTGTTTGCACGAATCATCTCGAACAGCGTGTCGTTGGCGCGACCTTCCTCGAAGAGCTTGAGGAAGGGAATGGAGAGCCCTTCCATGAAGACATCTGTCGCATCCGGCCCGAAGCCGATGCCGCCGATATCCATCAGATGGCTCGTGCACGAGAAGAGGCCGACGAGTTTGTCGTCTTTGAAGCAGGGAGTGGTAATGACGAAATCGTTGGTGTGGCCCGTGCCTTTCCAGGGATCGTTGGTGATGTAAACGTCGCCCGGCTTCATCGCCTCGAGTGTGAAGTGGTCGATGAAGTGCTTGACCGATTCCGCCATCGAGTTGACGTGTCCCGGCGTGCCCGTAACGGCCTGGGCGAGCATGCGCCCCCGGGCATCGAATATCCCCGCGGAAAGGTCGCCGGCTTCACGCACGATCGGTGAGAAGGCGGTTCTCAGCAGAACCTGCGCCTGTTCCTCGACGACAGCGATCAGGCGGTTCCACATGATCTGGCGCGCAAGTTCGTCACCGCTGCCCGCACGGGCCATATCAGGGGTTTCTGCAGCGGCGCCACTACGGTCTGTAAGTACCAGCGCCCCGCCCCCATCGATTGCCACCGTGAAGCTCGGACTGACGATTGTCGAAGTGCCATCCTCGGCGATAACGCAGGGGCCGGCAAGTTCGTGCCCTGCCACCAGGTCATCACGCCGGTAGACCGGGACTTCGAGCACGTCGCCGCCTTCGACGTCGTAGAGACGGCGCGTTCCGACCGGTTCGGCGGACCCGACGCCGGACGGGACATCGTCGAGTTGTGACCGGCGCGCCGCCTTGTTGCTGGCCAGCACCGACCAGCTCATGATTTCGATTCGCGCATCCGGGATACGGCGCGCAAAGAGGCGTTCATATTCTGCCTCAAAAGCCTGGCGCAGCGTCTCGGCAGCGTCACCCTCAAGCGCCCCATCCGGCAACGTCACCGCGACCTCGTGGCCTTGCCCGGCGTAGCGCATGAAGGCCTGGCGGTGGATGTCGAGCGGTGCATCGCCTGCAGCATCGCGCGCGAGACCGACGGACTCGCTGGTCAACGCTTGAAGCACGTCTGCAGCCACACCTGCATCAAATCTGTCGAGCGCCATGAAATGGGAGCGCACGATCTCGAATGCCGCCGGCGCTTCGAGGAACCCGATCGCGGACCCGACGCCGGCATCCTTTGGGATGACGAGCTTGGTAATGCCGAGCTTTTGCGCGAGCCGGCAGGCGTGCAGCGGCGCAGCACCGCCAAAAGCAACCAGGGTGCGTCCGGCGACATCGACACCGCGTTCGACGGCGTGGACACGGGCGGCGTTGACCATGTTCTCATCAACGACTTCGCTGACGGCGTTCGCTGTCTCCGCGACGCTGAGCCCAAGCGGATCACCGACGGACACCGCCAGTGCCCGTTCCGCCCGCTCCGGCACAAGTCTCATGCTGCCGCCGGCGAATGCCGACGGATCGAGCCGGCCAAGCACGAGATCGGCGTCAGTCACGGTTGGCAGTTCGCCGCCTTTGCCGTAGCACGCCGGCCCTGGCGTGGAGCCGGCGCTGTCCGGGCCCGTCTGGATCCGTTTGAGGGCATCGAGCCGGGCAATTGAGCCGCCGCCCGCGCCGATCTCGATCATCTCGATGACCGGAACCCTGACCGGCAACCCGCTCCCTTTTAGGAAACGCGCCGCCCGGTCGACCTCGAACGAGCGTGCCTTCAACGGTTCACCGTTTTCGATGAGGCAGATTTTGGCTGTAGTGCCGCCCATGTCAAATGACAAGATTTCGCGCTCGCCACGCTCCGCTGCAATGCCGGCGGCAAGGATCGCGCCGCCGGCCGGCCCTGATTCGACCAGCCGTATCGGAAAACGCATCGCGGTTTCGACGCTGGTAAGCGTCCCGCCGGATGTGATCAGGTGGATCGGCGCTGTCAGGCCAAGCTCGCCGAGTGTCGATTGCAGCCGTTCGAGGTAGCCGGTCATGAGCGGCTGCACGTAGGCATTTGCGATGGCCGTCGAGGTGCGCTCGTATTCACGCACCTCGGGACACACCTCGCTCGACAGCGTGATCGAGACACCCGGCAGCTCACGCGAAAGGATGCCGCGGGCCGCCTGCTCATGGCTCGGGTCTGCGTAGGCGTGCATGAACGCGACCGCGACAGACCGGATGCCGTCAGCCTGCATCCGTCGGGCGGCTTCAACGACGGCGGCTTCATCGAGCGGCACCTGGACCTTGCCCGTGACGTCGAGGCGCTCCGGCACGGTATAGCGCCGCGCGCGCTCGACAAGAGGTTTCGGCTTCTCGATCAGAACGTCATATTGGTCGTAGCGGCTTTCATCTGCAATATCGATCGTGTCGCGAAATCCATCGCTTGCAAGCAGCGCCGTCGACGCGCCTTTGCGCTCGATGATTGCATTGGTCGCAAGTGTCGTACCGTGAATGAGCTGGTCGAGGTCGGCGAACGTCAGGCCGGCTTCATCGAGAACGGCCTTCGCCCCTTCGATCAGCGCCTCTTCGGGCGCCGTTGACGATGTGAGTATCTTCGTCGTGAACCGGCGCCCGGCGGCATCGAGCGCGATATCGGTGAAGGTGCCGCCGATGTCGGCGGCGAGGCGGTTGGTCTCGGTCATAAGGCGGTCAGGCGCTCTTTCGCTGTTGTGTTCTCAGATCTATCTGATCGCTTTGGCAACCCCTGTGCAATGCGGGATTGGCATCTATCAGCGTGTTGAGTGCCGGACGCCGGCTATTCGCGGGCTTTCCCCCGATCTGATATCAGAGCCCGATACCGCTCCATGGATCTCGTCCGCGAACGGGTTCGCCGTCTGGATCGGTACCATGCGTGGCTTCGTGTCGCGTGCGCAAATAGGCCTCGATCGCGGCTTCGTTGGAATTGGGGGCGGTCTGCAAATAAATGGGGCGGGCGATATCCTGATTTCGAGCGAAGGTCATGGCGCTTTCTCCGGGTTGGCTTGTTTGATTTGAAGCGTAGGCCGGAGGCGCACCAGGTGCTGTAACCTGGGTCACAGTTTCAGCGGACGGTGACCCGCTTGCAGAGGCGGCGGAATTTTGCGGTTTTGCATTGACGCTGTGCATGGGCTCGGTCGATCATTGTTATTGGTGATACGTCATGGCGAGCGCTCACCGGCCAAGCGTGTGCGCGATCGCGGCGCGCGATTTCGTCGCGAAGAAGGGCAAGAATGAGACGGGCGCGGCAAACGGTTGGGACGGCGCTCGATAACGTGTTCAAAGTTTTGCTGGCGTGCATCCTGTCGGCTGCTGTCGCCGCCTGTACGAACAATCCCTATCCGGACGCCGAGTCGGGCGACAAGGTTCTCTACACCTCTTTCAACGATGCCCCGCGCACGCTTGATCCGGCCGTCGCCTACACAACGTCGGCGAGCGTCATCACGACCAACGTGTTCGACACGCTACTCGAATATCACTACGTCGAGCGGCCCTTCCGGCTTGTGGCCGGTCTTGCCGCCGATGTGCCAGAAGCCGAACGGCGCGCCGATGGCGGGACGGTCTATCGCTTCAGCCTCCGCGAGGGGATCACGTTCCACGATGATCCATGTTTTCCACCGAATTCAGCGCTGGGCGGAAGGCGGTCGCGTGTCGTCTCCTCGGACGATGTCGCGTTTCAGATGATGCGCATCGCCGATCCGGCTATCATCAGTCCTGTGCGCAGTTTCTTTGCCAAGGTTCGAGGGTTTGCCGCCTTCTCGAAACGGCTGGCCGAGAAGCGCAAAGCCGACGCCGATTTTGCGAAGCAGCCGGTTCACGAGCAGTACGCAGCTGTCGGCCCGGTCGCCGGGCTGGCGACCCCGGATGCGTCGACTTTCGAGCTCATCCTCGACCAGCCCGACCCGCAGATCCTCTACTGGTTTGCCATGCCGTTCACGACGCCGCTGCCTCATGAAGCGGTTGCCTATTACGACGGCGATGAGGGCCGCGATCGCCTCGCCGACCATCCCGTCGGGACCGGCCCATTCAAGCTGACCCGTTACGACAAACAGTTCCGCTTCACGTTGACGCGAAACCGGCACTGGTACGGCAAGGCCCACCCCCAGGCGCCGGGCGTAGCGTTCCCGGAAAATGTTGCAGCGCGCGACATTAAAAGCGGCACCATCGATCGCAGCTATCTCGGTCGTAGAATGCCGTTCCTGGAGCGCGTCGAATTCTACCGCGAACGCGAGGCGATACCGCGCTTTAACAAATTTATGCAGGGTTATTATGACAACGGCGGTATCATCAAGGAGAGCTTTGATTCGGTGATCGATAACGACCGCCTGTCACCGCGAATGGCTGAGCGCGGCATGCGCCTCGACAAGTCCGTCGAGCCGAGCATTTTCTACATCGGCTTCAATATGGATGACCCCCAGGTTGGGCGCAGCGGCGGCATGCGGTCACGCAAACTGCGCCAGGCGATGAGCCTTGTGATCGACACGGAGCGTTACCTTGAACTCTTCCACAACAAGCGCGGCGTAGCAGCTCAGTCGCCATTGCCACCAGGGCTTTTCGGCTACGACGAGAGCTACAACAACCCGTATCGCCGCTACGATCTGACCCGCGCAAAGAAACTTCTTGCCGACGCGGGTTATCCAGGCGGCATCGACCCCGCCACCTCCCAACCCCTGAAGCTGACATTTGACACGGGCAATACGTCGACCTCATCGAAGCTGCAGTACCAGTTTTTCGTCAATCAGTGGCGCGACCTCGGCCTCGACGTCCGGATTGCCGCGACCAACTACAACCAATTCCAGGAGAAAGTGCGCCGCGGCGCCTACCAGATCTTTACCTGGGGCTGGATCGCGGATTATCCGGATCCGGAAAATTTTCTGTTCCTGCTGGATGGTGCGTCGGCGCGCTCCAAGAGCGGCGGCCCGAACACGGCAAACTTCGACAACCCCGAATACAACCGCCTCTACGATGACATCAAGGACCGGGTGAACGGCCCGGAACGGCTCAGGCTGATCCGCGAGATGATCCAGGTGCTGGAGACCGCGCGGCCGTGGATCGAACTCCACCATCGCGAAGCCTACGTTCTCAGCCATGGCTGGCTCAAGAATTCAAAGCCGAGCGGGCTTTTCACGCAGCCCTATAAATTCCTCGACGTCGACCCCGAAGCCCGTGCCGCCGCGCGGGATGTTTGGAATGATCCCATCACGTGGCCGGCCTACCTGCTCGTTGGCCTCGCCGCCCTGGTCATCCTGCCCGCCATAAGAACATTCTATCGGGAGCGTCAGTGATGGTCGCTTATCTCGTCCGCCGCATCGCTTACGGCTTCCTGACCGTCCTGGGCGTTTTGGCGCTGCTCTTTGTTTTGTTCTTTGCGATCACCGATCCCGATGACATCGCGCGGAAAGCGCTTGGCGAAAAAGCGAGCCCGACAGTTATTGCCGGCTGGAAGGCGAAGCACGGCTATGACAAACCTTTGATTATAAACACCGAGCACGAGATCCTCGCGTTCGGCCGTTACGCGGACACGCTGCTCGCCGACCATTACCGCCGCATGCTCACCTTCGATTTCGGCCGCTCCGACGCTGATGATGTACCGATCGCAAAGCGCCTGTGGGAAGGTGCCGGGCCAAGCCTTTCGCTGACCGTACCGCTCTTCGTCATGGGCCTTGTCGTGGCCGTAACGCTAGCGTTGTTCGTCGCGTTCTTCCGCGAGACATATATCGATTGGGTAGTGCTCGTCCTGTGCATGCTGGCCATGAGTATCGCGAGCCTCATCTATATCATCGGTGGTCAGTACCTGATCGCAATGCTGCTCAAATGGTTCCCGATTTCCGGCTTTGATCCCGACCCCGCGGTCATTGCCCGCTTCCTCGCCCTCCCGGTGCTGATCGGCGTTCTGACCGGCTTCGGCGCCGACACCCGCTTTTACCGCACGGTTTTCGTCGAGGAATCCGGCAAGGACTATGTGCGCACCGCACGCGCCAAGGGCGCGGGAGAGATGCGCGTGATGACGCGCCATGTGCTGCGCAACGCCATGATCCCGATCCTCACAAACGTCGTGATGGCGATCCCCTTTTTGTTCACAGGTGTCCTCCTGCTCGAATCGTTCTTCGGCATCCCCGG
>CAZWCL010000077.1:0-10445 GCA_964632265.1 uncultured Hyphomicrobiaceae bacterium
AATACTCTGTCTTCTACTTCATTGGAGGAAGCGCGCGAAGCGCTTGCTATTCGCGAAGGCCTCCCAAGCACCAGAAACGCTGCATTCTGGTCTAGTTCTGGCGCATCTGATCACCCTGCTGCGGACATTGTTGGCTTTTGGGCGAGAAAGCATGGATTTGCGGGGGTCGTTTGGACTAGTCTTCCGCCAAAATCACCAATCACTGATCAGAACGATGATCATCCCTCTGTTGAGGATGTCATATTGCACCTCAGCCGTCTTGAGCCGCTCGAGAACCGCTTTGGTGAAGCGCGTGCCCACGGCAACGACAAGCATCGCCGGCGGATTAGCCTCGATCGCCGCGATCGAGCGCTCCAAGGCCGCCGCATCCAGGCGGGCCTCGCCCCTGGAGCCCGCCACATCGATGCGTTGATCGCTCAACAGGCGCGAACCCATCGCATCAGCCAGGCCCTGTCCAATAACGTCGACATAAGTCCGCTTTGTCCGTCCGAGAAAGGCAATCGTGTCGATGCCACTCGCCTTGAAGAATTCGACCATGGCGGGAACGCGCTCGACTTCCTGCGCGGGCCGCGTCGAAAACACATTGGGATGGCCCGCGAGAACTCCGCCAACGGAGATGTTGGAGATGAACGGTATCCCCTTGCCGCGCGGATCGGCAGCGACGGCCTCGAAGACTTTGCCAGCGCGCGTTGGATTGGTGAGTCCGATCATGCCAACGAGATCGTCGAGCGCCAAGGCCGCGCGGGCATTCGCGACAGCGGTGCGATCGTTATTGCCGTTGTCGTAGATCACGGCTTCGACGGGCCGCCCGCGCACCCCGCCGCGTCCATTGATCTCTTCGGTCGCTAGCCGTGTAAGGCGCTCAAGGGCCGCAAGCCGGCCATCGCTGTAGCACCGGAAAGGTCGAGCATTTGCAAATATCGCGACGTGAAGAGGCGGCCCGCTGGCAGCTTCGGCCTCATCTACGGCGAACGCCGCGCCGGCCGACACGAGCCAGCAAACAACGCCAAGCAGGAACGCAACGGCAGAAGCAGCAGGAGCTGCCATTGTCCGGACAGTTGCCCAAAAAGCCGTGATTACCCAGAGAGCTGGGAGTACCAGGACATCGGCGTCGGGCACGTTTTGAGAATCGCGCGGCGACAACAGCCGGCTGCGCCTCAAGATCATTGACCAGTTCCCCGCGTGCAGGTTCGCCACTAAGCGCGAACACGACTTGCACCCATCTTAATGTCCGGCATCGGGACTGTCCGAAAAAGCGCGAGCAGCCACGTCCTGCATTATCGGGCAAGTTGCAGATGGGCAACTTGCCCGATTCCCGCTTCGCCCAATTTGAGCTGATTATCGCGTCGCTCACAGCGCAGATCAGCCAGAGAAGCGGACTGGCGCCCACGTCAGCTAAGGCGGACGCAGAGCTGGAGCCGGAACCATGGCGGCCGCCACGCCATAACGGCCCCGCATTTGGCGGAGCCGTATGGTCCTGTCTGGCGGATGGACCGCAGCTATCGCAACCGGCAGGTATGGGCAAAGCAGACCACCCGCGGTGCTCGCGAAACCGAGCGGCGCCGGCTCACTCTGCGGGCATTGCGCCGACGCGAAGGCGAGGACCGCCGTTTTGTCGCCCGCCGCCGCTGCGACCGCTTGGTCGAGGTGCGCTTTGAAACCTTGCGGCGGCTCTTTCGGCGCGCCTTGGTTTTTTGGGCCGCCGGCCGGCTCGTCGTCCGCTTCACCGATCGGCGAGCCGGCGGGGAGGCAGCCTCGCCATCCTGTTCTTCTTCGAGCTCACCAAGGATTTTGGAGAGTTTCGCCGGTTCGATCGGAGCCGTTTCCGATCGGATGACAGGCACATCGCGGCGCTGCACATTAGGCGTCGGGACAGGCGGCACGGATGGCGACAGCACTGAGACCGTCGTCGGGTCAGTTGCCTCGGTCTCCGCGAAAAAGGAAACCGGTTCCGGCACCGGCGGCATCTCGATATCAGCCGACCTGGGCGGCGCTGACACCAAGTCGCGGGTAGACGAACGACGTTTGATGATCGTGACCGGCGGCAAGGCCGCCTTGGCGGCCTCATGGCGCTTATCTGCCGCCACGGTGTCTCCAGCGGAAAGTACTTCAGCCTCGGGCGCCGCCGGACCGGGCGCTGGCGAGATCTCCACGACCGGATTTAGACCCAGTAGATGGTTGCTGGACGAGAAACGCCGGCTCGGTGCTACACCGCTTACCTTAGGTTTGGCCGCGATCGCGGAAGCGGGCTTTTCGATGAGTTTAACCTTCGCCGGTTTTGCAACCGGCTGAACGGTTGCCTTTTGCCGTGGGAAATCCGGCGACGCCGTCGCTTTTTCGACGGCCTTGGCGGCCAGATCGGCATCATCGCTCACGGGCCGAACGCGCTCGAAGGTGGTGACAACCGGTGACGCAGCCTCGATGGCCGACGCACTGGCCGAATCGGCCGCCGGAATGAATTTGGACACAGCCACCGTGGTCGCACCGACGATCGACAGGATCACCAGCATCCCCGCTGCACGAACCATGTAGGAGGTCTTGGGCGCCGACATATATGCCGTAGCAGCATCGACGGCCGCCTGAAAAGATGCCAGATCACGGACGGCCAATTCGCCATCAACGAACACCTGATAGGCACCGCAGCTCTCGATGACGGCAATGTTGTGCCGCACATCGCTCTTCGGGTTCACCAGCGTTGTGGTGTGGACGCCGGGGGCGGTCTCAGTGAACTGCAGCGTCATGGGTCTAACTCCGGGTCTGGATCTGAAATCGACTGATCCGACCCTATGACGTCCCACCAGGCGGTTCTGTTACCTGCGTTACATTCAGAAGAATTCGGCCGAGCCCAAGCGATAGGCGCCTTGGTGCAGCCACCGAAAGCAAATTAAGCTCAAGACTGTGATTTCATGCCCGGCAAGGGCTCTTTCCAGTCGGTTTGATGAATCATGTCCATATAGTCTGGCGTGAGCGACGCTTTTCCTGAATATTGCCTTCATTGGGCGTTCAGTTCGTCTCATTCAGACTGAAAACATGAGTGGAGCCACACCGGCTCGCTTGGGAGGAGCCCGGCCCCCCGCGTTCACCTTCTTCAAGAACAGGTTCCCGCGCGCGGCCTCAGGGCCAGCGGCGGAAACCCGTAAAATACACAGACGACGACTGTTTCGATTTTTGATTGCTCACAGGTGAGGAGACGACCCACATGACATTCTGCAGTTCCGTGATACGACTATCCTGCGCTGGTCTTGCCGCCTTTGTTCTTTTGGCGAACCCAGCCGCTGCCAAGCAATGCAAGGACGCATCGATTACGGCCACAAGCCGGGAGTACCTCTCCCGTTCTCTCGGTGCCTTTCCAGGCTCCTGGGCCGCCTGGCGCAAGAAGGTGAAGGCGGAGGCCGGCAATGGTTGGCAGGCCTGGCGCCGCGCCGAGGACCGTAAGATCGAATGCGAGCAGGCCGAAAACGTCAACGGTCGCAAGCGCTGGACCTGCACCCGCGTCGCACGTCCCTGCCGCCCCGGTGCCGCACAACCTGATGACCCGATCAAGGAGAGCAAGTGCCGGCTGACCGACACCGATCTCGTGCCAATCGACAGGGTGCTGCGACGCGGCATGTCGGGTGAGCAGGTGACAACGTTGCAGTGCCTGCTGCAGGAGGCCGATTTCGATGTCGAGACCGACGGCGTATTTGGCCGGACCACCGAACGGGCCGTTCGCAGATTTCAGCGCCGCAACCAGTTGAGCGTGGACGGCCGCGCCGGACCGCGGACGGTCGAAGCGCTGACGAGCTAGATGTGAACTTTCAGGAGGTTGTTCCTAAGGACCGGAAGATGTTGCTCATCCCGGCCAGACAATCGCCAGCCCCGCCGGGTTTCGGCGGGGTTTCCTTTGTCCCCGCAAGTGAGCCCGCGAGACGGCAACCTCGGCGGACACAATAGCCGTAAGCCAGAACAACAGGCCGGAACAACAGGCCACCTCAACCGTCCGGCAAACACCGTGAGCGAACGGAACTCCGGGTTTGCAGAACCCGGTTGATGTGGCCCATTTTGCGGCCGGCGCGTGCCTCTGCCTTTCCGTATAGGTGGACAAACGTGTCAGGCTCGCCAGCAAATCGCGCCCAATCGTGCACTTCCGCACCGATCAGGTTGACCATCTCGATGTCAACGTAGCGCCGCGTATCACCAAGCGGCCAACCACAAATCGCACGAATATGGTTTTCGAACTGGTCGGCGGCGCAGGCATCCATCGTCCAATGGCCGCTATTGTGGACGCGCGGGGCAATCTCGTTGACGATGAGCCGCTCACGGGCGGTGCGCCCCGGCGCCGCCTCGAGCACGAAGAACTCGACGGCCAGCACACCGACGTAGGCCAGCGCATCGCCGATGCGGCCAGCCATCTCACGCGCGGCGGCAGCGACATCCGACGGAACCGTATCGTCGCTGGCGGTTGACCGGTGCAGGATACCGTTGCGGTGCTCATTGCGGGGCATGTCGTAGAAGCGGTGTTCACCATCACGCCCACGCACGACGATAACCGAAGCTTCAAACGCGAACGGCACACGTTTTTCAAGGATCAGCGGCGTGACGCCAAAACCGGGCCGTGCCGTATCGAACTCAAGCGCCGTCGCAACCGACGTCTGCCCCTTGCCATCATAGCCAAGACGGCGCGTCTTGAGGATTCCGGGCAGCAGAACTTCGATATCACCGGCCTGGACATTTTCTGCAATATCGAGAAAGGGCGCCACAGCTATACCGAGGTCGGAAACAAACGTTTTTTCGATCAAGCGGTCCTGCGCCACCTCGAGCGCCTTCGGCGGCGGACTGACTGGTACGTGCCCGGCGAGCATTTCGGCGGCAGCGACCGGCACGTTTTCAAACTCGTAGGTAACGACATCCACAGTGGCGGCGAAGTCACGTAGCTCCTCGACATCATTGTAGTGGCCGATGGTCAAAGAGGCGGAGACCTGTGCTGCTGGCGGATCCGGCGCATCGGAATAGATATTGCAGACGAAACCAAGGCGCGCTGCCGCGAGCGCCAACATGCGGCCAAGCTGGCCGCCGCCGAGAATACCGATGCGTGCGCCCGGAGCGAGAACCCTGTCGTTATGTTGCGGCGCTGACGACATTTCTAGCCGTCTCCGTCGTGATCCTGGGGCGTTATGGCAACGCCTGCGCTACGTGCAGCCCGCCACTCATGCAGCCGTACGGCCAGCGGAGCATCGGAAAGGGCCAGGATCGAGGCTGCAAGCAACCCGGCATTGGTTGCGCCGGCCACCCCGATCGCAAGCGTGCCAACCGGCACGCCAGCAGGCATCTGGACGATTGAATACAAGCTATCGAGGCCTTTCATCGACCGGCTCTCGACCGGCACGCCAAGCACTGGCAATGGCGTCAGGGAAGCGACCATACCCGGCAGGTGAGCGGCTCCACCAGCCCCTGCAATGATGACTTTGAGCCCGCGTCCTTCCGCTTCCTTGGCGTAAGCGACCATTCGCTCAGGCGTGCGGTGAGCCGAAACGATTCGCTTTTCGAACGGGATATCGAGAGTTGTGCAGATCTCCGCGGCATGACGCATCGTCGGCCAGTCCGACTGGCTTCCCATGATAATCCCGACGGCGGGTGCGTCCTCAGTCATTATCCGCCTCTGTGTTGCTTGCCTGAGCTGTCATGAGGTTTCCCGGAGCAAGCTGCCGCAAATACCGGCTGATGCGCAATTTTGCAAGAAACGCTGTGGATCAAGCCACGCAATCAGGCAATGATATCAGGGAACAAGCGATCTTCTAGACCCGCAATCTGGTCTTTCAGCTGGAGCTTTTGTTTCTTGAGGCGGCGTAGCGTGAACTGATCGTGTGCCGCGTCCAGTTCGACCGTGTCCAACTGCCTGTCGAGTTCACGGTGACGATGGCGCAGCTCGGCCAGTTGCCGGCGCAATTCAACTTCTTCGTTGTCGTCCATCGCGTTCCGCTCACCGCACCCTCAAGCGCTCCGGCTCGAAGCGTGCACAGTGCAAATGCCCCGCGCGATTTGTCGTCGCGCACGCCCAGATCTGCTCACCACCCCCACAGAGTATCAAGGTGTTTGCCCCCAAAAACAAGGTGGCGATGACAAACTGCGGGAGCATTTCATCGCCACCATAAACGACATTATAGCATAGCCGGAAAAGATCTGTTCAGCACGGGTCCCAACGAATTGGACAGGGCGTAACAAATCTGACATTTTTTATCGTCTGACACGCAAGCGAAGGAGGAGCTGATGCCGCTTTCCGGTCATCTTGATGTACTTTCGGACAAGCACCGCGTGCTGGAAAAGAAGCTTTCGGAGGCCCTTAATCACCCGTCGATCAGCGACGCGGAATTGGCCATTCTCAAGCGCGAAAAGTTGAAGATCAAAGATGAAATCCGCCGGCTTTCCGGTGAGGATTTTCGGGAACACTAGAGCGTTTGCCCCCTGACGGGACCGGCCGCTCGCGTCGGCCGGCCCCTTTAACGGGGACGGTATCGGCGCGCAGTCATGCCCAACGCGCGCGATCAGGGCGCGCGACCGTGATTCGTGACGATAATGCGATACCGGACATGGTCACGCCGCAAGGGCGGCCGCCATATCCCGCAGCCGGAATTTCTGCACCTTGCCTGTCGAGGTCTTCGGAATCTCGCGAAAGACGACGTGGCGCGGACACTTGTAGGCGGCCAGATGCTCGCGGCACCAGGCGATCACATCGTCGACGGCAAGCGAGGCCCCCGGGGCAACTTCGATGAAAGCGCACGGGGTTTCACCCCATTTTTCATCCGGCTTGGCAACGACGGCACAAAGCGCTACAGCCGGATGCTTGAAGAGCACTTCTTCCACTTCGATAGATGAAATGTTCTCACCACCAGAGATGATGATGTCCTTGGAGCGGTCCTTGAGCTGAATATAACCGTCCGGATAAAGAACACCGAGATCACCGGAATGAAACCAGCCGCCGGCGAAGGCCTCGTCGGTCGCTTTGGGGTTCTTGAGGTATCC
Source organism: uncultured Hyphomicrobiaceae bacterium (assembly GCA_964632265.1). GTDB lineage: Bacteria > Pseudomonadota > Alphaproteobacteria > Rhizobiales > Hyphomicrobiaceae > CAJQQK01. The sequence goes on from CAZWCL010000077.1 coordinate 7,000, forward strand.
TTTCATGACGATGTTGCCGCGGAACATGACCTCACCGAGGGTCTCGCCATCCGCCGGCACCCGCGTCATGGTTTCAGGGTCCATCACGGTCAGATCTTCAAGGGCTGCGTACTTGACCCCCTGCCGCGCCTTCTTCCGGGCCTGACCGGCCGCATCGAGATCGTCCCAGGCGCCGTGCCATTCGTTGACGACGGCCGGCCCGTAGGTTTCGGTAAGACCATAGACGTGGGTCACGTTGAAACCGGCACCGGCCATCTTTGCGAGCACGCTCTCGGGCGGCGGCGCGGCGGCGGTGACGAACTCGACCGTGTGCGGCAGGGCGCGACGCTCATCGTCGCTGGCGCCGAGCAGCGTCGACATCACGATCGGGGCCCCACAGAGATGCGTCACGCCATGATCGGCGATGGCATCGAAAACGGCTTTGGCCCGCACCCAACGTAGACAGACATGCGTGCCGGCAACGGCCGAGAGGGTCCACGGGAAGCACCAGCCGTTGCAATGAAACATCGGCAGCGTCCAAAGATAGACCGGATGCTTGGCCATGCCAGCCGCCAGCACATTGGCGTAGCACATGAGGGTTGCACCACGATGGTGATAGACGACGCCCTTCGGATTACCGGTCGTCCCGCTCGTATAGTTGAGGGTGATCGCGTTCCATTCGTCGCCCGGCATCTGCCAATTGAAAGCCGGGTCACCACCGGCAACGAATTCTTCATAGTCGTTGTAGGAGAGGCGTTCAGCCTCCTGCGGGAACTCCTTGTCGTCGACATCGATGACGACGGGGTCGACTTTCGCCAGCGCCAGCGCTTCGCGCAGAACGTCGGCATACTCACGATCTGCGATCAGCACCTTGGTATTGGCGTGGTCGAGCTGGAACGCGATGATGGCCGCATCGAGCCGGGTATTCATGGCATGAAGCACGGCTCCCGTCATTGGAACCCCGTAGTGCGCCTCGATCATCTCGGGCGTGTTGGGCAGCATGACCGAGACGGTATCGCCGGTCCCGATGTAACGGCGCGCAAGGGCGGAGGCCAACTGGCGCGAGCGATCGTAGAGTTCGCGGTAGGTACGGTGGAGACCGCCGTGGATAACGGCGGTGTGGTCCGGATAGATGGCCGCCGATCGAGCCAGGAAGGATAGCGGGGTCAATGCCTGGTAATTGGCGGAATTCTTATGCAGCAATTGTTCAAACGGATTGGCGGGCATGGCAGGTGTCTCGGCGGCTGGGCGGAAGCATCGAAGACCTGTCAAGCTAGTTGAGCGTGCCGCTGAGAGCAATTGCCGTCGGCCAACGAAAGATCCGATCGCGCGCAACCCGGCCCGGCGGCTTGGAACTCGATTTCTTTTTTATCATGTCAGCGGGTACCGCCTTCCATCGACGCCGGCTTTTCGGCAGAGACCGGTTCGCCCGGCCCGCCTCAGCAGAAAAGCGGCTCATCTTAGTCTAAACGCCAACACTTGCGCCCCTTGCTCTGCGGACCTTTCGGTAGTTCAACAGGGTGGAAACAAGACGATCAAACGCGACCGGAGGAACCGATGACCCGCTATCACGAGGAATATGCCGCCTGGAAAGCGGACCCGGAGGCGTTCTGGGCAAAAGCCGCACAGGCGATTTCCTGGTACAAGCTCTGGGATAAGGTTTTCGATCCTTATATGGGCGAGTATGGGCGTTGGTTCCCCGGCTCCGAAGTCAATACCGCCTACAACTGCCTCGACCGCCACGTCGAAGCCGGCCGCGGTGATCAGGCGGCGCTGATCTACGACAGCCCCATCACGGGGACCAAGCGCACCTACACCTACACTGAGCTGACTGAAGAGGTCGCAGTCTTCGCCCAGGTCCTCGCCGACCACGGCATCGAGAGGGGCGATCGTGTCATTGTCTATATGCCGATGGTGCCGGAATCAGCGGTCGCCATGCTTGCGTGCGCACGGATCGGCGCAATCCATTCGGTCGTCTTCGGTGGCTTCGCCGCCAGCGAGCTGGCAACGCGCTTTGACGACTGCACGCCGAAAGCAGTTATTGCCGCCTCATGCGGCATCGAACCGGGGCGCATCGTCGAATACAAGCCGCTGCTCGACCAGGCGATCGAGGCCGCAAACCACAAGCCGAAGCTTTGCATCATGTTGCAGCGCGAACAACAGCCAGCAAGCATGATTGAGGGCCGTGATGTTGATTGGGCCGAAGCCGTGACCGCGGTCAAAGCCGAGGGACGCAAGGCGCCGCCGGTGCCGGTCGCGGGTACGGACCCGCTGTACATCCTTTATACATCGGGGACGACCGGGAAGCCGAAAGGCGTCGTGCGCGACAACGCCGGGCACATGGTGGCCCTCGCTTGGACGATGCCCAACCTCTACGGCATCCAGCCCGGAGAAGCGTTCTGGTCCGCCTCCGACGTCGGCTGGGTTGTCGGCCACTCCTACATTGTCTATGCCCCACTACTCCATGGAGCGACATCGATCCTCTATGAGGGAAAGCCTGTAGGTACGCCCGATGCCGGTGCCTTCTGGCGCGTCGTCGAAGAACACAAGGTAAAGGCCCTGTTCACGGCGCCGACGGCCTTCCGCGCGATCAAGAAGGAAGACCCGGAGGGCAAGCTGATCGGCGATTACGACCTTTCCGCATTCAAGACCCTGTTCCTGGCCGGTGAACGCGCCGACCCGGATACGATCCAGTGGGCGGAAGCAAAGCTCAAGGTGCCGGTGATCGACCACTGGTGGCAGACGGAGACCGGATGGGCGATCGCGGGGAACCCGGTCGGCCTCGGCGTGCTGCCGGTCAAGCACGGCTCGCCGACGGTGCCGATGCCAGGCTACGACCTCGAGGTACTGGATGAGAACGCAAAGCCCGTCGCACCTGGCGAGACCGGGACACTGGCCGTAAAGCTGCCGCTCCCGCCCTCGTCCCTGCCAACCTTATGGCAGGCCCCTGAACGCTTCCGAGAGAGCTATCTCAGTGAGCTGCCCGGCTATTACTCGACATCGGACGCCGGCTACCGTGACGCTGACGGCTACGTTTTCGTCATGCAGCGCACCGACGACGTCATCAACGTTGCAGGCCACCGGCTCTCGACAGGTCAGATGGAAGAAGTCGTAGCAAGCCACAAGGATGTTGCCGAATGCGCGGTTATCGGAGTTGCCGACGAGCTGAAAGGGCAACTGCCGGTCGGCTACATCGTGCTCAATGCCGGCGTTAACCGCCCGGATGAGGAGATCGAGAGGGAACTCGTCGGCCTCGTGCGCTCCGAGATCGGGCCGGTTGCCGCCTTCAAGCGCGTCATCACGGTGAAACGTCTGCCAAAAACGCGCTCGGGCAAGATCCTGCGTGGCACCATGCGGGCGATGGCAGATGGCAAGGAATGGAAGATGCCGGCAACAATCGACGACCCGGCCATCCTCGATGAGATCGGAAGAGCGTCGTGTAGGGAAAGAGTGTGTCAGTACGTGTA
>CAZWCL010000078.1:0-10381 GCA_964632265.1 uncultured Hyphomicrobiaceae bacterium
ACAACCCGAACTCGGTGGCCCGGAGGTGAGCAAGGCGCTGCTCCTCGACAAGACCGATGCAAGGGTTTTCTGGGCGAAGGGGGAGATTGACGAGGCGATGGCGCGGCCGGCGGAAGCGGCGGATGCCTACCGCCGGGCGCTTGCGATCGATCCGCAAATGCAGAACGCCATCTATGGGCTGAAACGGCTCGGCGAGGACGTAGCTGACGAAACGGAAGAGCTTCCCGAACTGAGCTTTGATGTCTGGCGGGTTATGGGCTCGCGATCCGGCTATTTTGCGACCAACGATGAACTGGGCGATCTGCGTGTGCCGCTCGAGGTCGCCGGAGAAGGTTCGCCGCGTCTTCTCGACTGGCAAATGCAGGAAGGTGAGTTTGCACACATCGGGCTGCTGCGATTTTCGGCCGGCAGGATCCAAATCGACGGCAAGGATGCCGACTACGAGTTCATCGCGATCATCGATACGCGGGGCGAACGGTTGGTCGGCGTGGAGCCGCATCGCCGCGGCGAGCGGGTCTCGAAATGGTCGTGGGGCAGTGGCCGGGTGATCGTGGCTGCGATCGATGGGCTCACTCAGGAATACATGCTTGATGCGGGCAAGACGAATTCGTCTGCAACGACCGCGCGTTCGGATCGTCGGACGCGGCGAAAGCGTGCCGACAGTGGCACTCCGGATTGGGCGCCCTGGGCGCAGAATAACCGCTCGGCCACCAGCCGCTCGGCACGCAGCCGCTCGCGCAATCGCCGCCGCACCAGACAGCGCAAACCCAAGACGCTCTTCGATCTCTTGCTCGGCAATTGATTCCGAGGCTGGCGCGCGACGAGCTGACACCGGAATGCATCGCTCGATACTTCGTCGACGGCCGCCGCGTAATGGATGGTTGCACCGTTTACCCTGATCGTTAAGCATAAAAATCTCGGAACCGTGGTGGTCGATGACGGTTCGTGGCGGTAAGGCGCGGCTCAAGGTGCGCGGGCCGTGTCGATCATGTCATAGGCGGGTTCGCCGGGCCGTTTCACGAGCGCTGCGCGATCATGTGGTTGAGTTGGGCGGTTGCGTTGGATTGAGGTCGAGTTGGGCGATTGAGTTGAATTGAGTTTGGAGAGTTTTGCGGAATGTTTTCTGTTTTATGCCGCGAAGGCCAAAGGCTTTCGGTATATCTGCGTCTTCTGACAGCCGCGCTTGCGTTTGCAATGTTGACCTACGGCGCCGGCGTGGCCACGTCCAGCGCGGCGCTTGCCCGCGTGAAGGTGAGTGTCGACCTGAGTTCGCAGCGCATGCGTGTTTACGTGAACGGTGCGCTTCGGCACGTCTGGCGGGTGTCGACCGGCCGGCGGGGGTACCGAACGCCGACAGGCCGGTATCGGCCAACCCGTCTCGAGCGTTCCTGGCATTCGCGCAAATATAATATGTCACCAATGCCGCATTCGATTTTCTTTCGCGGTGGCTATGCAATCCACGGCACCAATCACTATCGCAGACTCGGCCGGACGGCCTCGCACGGCTGCGTTCGTCTGAGCCGGCGCAATGCTGCGCGTTTATTCAATTTGGTGCGCGCTCATGGGCCAAGGCGCACTCGGATTTCGATCCGTCACTAGCGGGCTGTTGAAATTGGTATTTTCGACCCGGCGAGACGTGCTGTCAGAATTTTGGCAGCCTGCCAAGGCGTTGGATACGTATTGTGGCGATACCGGCGGCGCAATGGTTCGGGTTTCGGCCAAGCCGTCACCTGCGGACGCCTTGCCGGCGGCGTGATTTCCCGCCGCCCCAGGAACTCAGGCGGCCCGTTTCATTCTGAGCGATCTTTTGTAGTTTGTTGGCGAACTATTAAAGGCATCGCAGCGGCCGGCCCTTATCCTCGTGCAAACATTCAAACAAAAAATACGTCACGAGGAGTCTAGGTTTATGCGTTTTGGGGTCACGATGTGGATCGGGGCGGCAGTTGTGCTGGCTGCCGGCGTCGGCACGGCACAGGCCGCCGACACCAAGAAAAAATCAAGCGAAGGGGCGCTGAAGATCGCGTCCGTCAAGTCGGCGAAGTCGGAGGCGAAGGCTGTCACGCTGCCGGTGGCTGCCAAGCAGCCCGTCCGCAGAAAAGCCAAAAGGTCGACGCTGATCGCGCGGATCAATCTAACCCGCCAGCGGATGCGCGTGACGTCAAACGGCAAGGTGGTCGGTAACTGGAAGATTTCGTCCGGGAAGCTCGGCCATCAGACACCAACCGGGCGGTTTCGTCCGAATTGGACGTCGAAAATGCACTATTCGCGCAAATATTATAATTCGCCGATGCCGTATTCAGTGTTCTTCAATGGTGGGATTGCGACCCACGGCACATCTGCCGTTGGCCGGCTCGGTGCGGCGGCGTCGCACGGCTGCATTCGGCTGCGCACCGCCAATGCCCGCCGTTTCTACAAGCTGGTCAACCGGCACGGAAAAAACCGTACACGGATCATCGTGACCGGCAAGACACGGTTCTCGCGGCGGGCCTGGCGCAACTACAAGAACAAGCGCGGCATCTATAAACCGTATCGCGGCGCGTCGCAGAGGACGAGCCGCAGCCGGGCTGACAACCGCTCTCGAACGACGAACACCTGGGGCGGACAGTCACGCAGCGCGCGGCGGCGCCACTCTCTGCGGGAATATGACCGGGTCCGCCGCCTGCGTCATCGCCAGCGCGTCCAACGCTATTATGAAACGCGGCGGCGCGTGCATCCGGGAAATATCTGGTACTAGACCGGGTTTATGGAAGCGGCTGGGCCGAGGCTGATCTGGTCCGGGATCAGGTCGGCGCGCGCCTCGCCCGGCCGTGCCGCGGACCAGATGGATGACGCGGGCAGCCGGCCAGTTGCGATTTTCGGGCCGGCGTTTTCGTGCAGGTGCCGGCGACGGGGGCGGGCGGGCGCTACGTACTTGGCACCCTGACGTAAGAACCCGGCGCGTCCTCGATTGGCTTGAACTTCCGGCCTGGCTTGCGCGCCGGTACTTCATTGCCGCCGAACTGTTCAATCCAATTGATCCAGTGCGGCCACCATGAACCCGGTGTTTCATTTGCGTTTTTCAGCCAATGCTCAAGGTCGCCCCCCTCGAACGGGCCGGCCCAGAATTGATATTTCGGTTTGTCGGGGCGCGGCGGATTGATGACGCCTGCGATGTGGCCCGAACCGGACAGCACGAACTCAACGGGACCACCGAACAGGCGCGAGCCGCGGAATACGGAGACGGCCGGGGCGATGTGGTCTTCCCGGGCGGCGAGTTCGAAGACGGGCAGTTTGACCTTGCGCATGTCGAGGGGTGTGTGATCGAGTTCGAGACGCCCCTCGGCCAAGCTGTTCTTGCCGTAGAATTCAGCCAGGTAGAAGCTGTGGTTGGCGGCGGGCATGCGCGTTGAATCCTGGTTCCAGTAGAGCAGGTCGAACGGCATCGGCTTCTTGCCGAGCATGTAGTTGTTGACGATGTAAGGCCAAATCAGATCGCGCGGGCGCAGCATATTGAAGACGCTCGCCATGCGTGAGCCGTCAAGGTAGCCCTTCTCGGCCATGATCGCCTCGATGGCTTTGAGTTGTTCGTTGCCGATCAGGAGCGTGAGGTCGCCGGCTTCGGCGAAATCGATCTGGGTCGTCAGGAACGTCGCCGATTTGAAGGGATGCTCATCCTTTTTGGCAAGGTAGGCGAGCGTTGCCGAGAGCAGCGTGCCGGCGACGCAATAGCCCAGAACATTGCACTGGGCTTCGCCGGTTTCTTCACTGACGACGCGGGCGGCCTCCAGGAGACCTTTCTTCATGTAGTCAGTGAAAGTTGTCTCGGCGTGGCGCGCGTCCGGGTTGACCCAGGAGACGATGAACACCGTCTGGCCCTGGGCAACCGCATAGCGGATGAACGACTTTTGTTCGGTAAGGTCGAGGATGTAGAACTTGTTGATCCAGGGCGGCACGATCAGCAGCGGCGTCTGCCGGACTTTGTCCGTCGTCGGCGTGTACTGAATGAGCTGCATGATCTCGTTTTGGAATATCACCTTGCCAGGGGTGGTCGCGAGATTGCCGCCGACTTCGAATGCTGCGAGATCAGTCTGCGAGATCTTAAGGAGGTCGTCTGACTTTTCGATGTCCTGGATGAGGTTCTCGAGGCCTTCAACGAGGTTGCGGGCGTTCGTTGCAAGCGTTTCGCGGAGAACCTCTGGGTTGGTGCCGGGGAAGTTGGTCGGGGAGTACGCGCTGGCGATCTGGTTAAGATGGAAGCGCGCCTTATGGCGCTCATGCTTGTCGAGGCCCTCGGTCTCTTCGAGCAATGCCTCGGCCCAGTTTGTCGTGAGCAAATAGAATTGCTTGCAGAAATCGAAGTAAGGGTTTTCCGTCCACTCGGGATCGCGGAAGCGGTTGTCGCCGACGTTAGGCGTGGTGATTGGCGCCACGTTCTGGCCCATCATGCGCTGGGCGGTGTTGGCCCACAGGTCCATGTAGTCCTGCAGCAAGCCGGTTTGGGCTTCGGCCAGTTTTTCCGGGTGCGTCATCCAGCGCTGCGCGATCTCCGTCATGGTGCGCGATGCGGCCATCAACTCGTTGGGCGCCGACATCGGCCCCGACTTGTTCGGCGTCGGGTGGGTCATGATGGTCGCCATCGCCTTCGTGGATTCCTCCATGAGGCGAAACATATTAAGCGTGAACTCCTGGGGGTCCTTCACCTGATAGTTCGACGGATCGAAAAGCGGATTGAAGAACGGCATCGGCAGCGCGGCGTCCGGAGCGGCATGCTCAACGCTGTCAGCCTTGACGTCCTGATCGGTCTTCTGGGGGGCATCATTCATCGAACTGCTCGCAGGTCAGGGAGAAATGTCGTGCCGCCATTGCGGCACAGATTGCATCGGCAGACAATAGCAGGCTCTTGCAACGGCATCATGAAGCAAGGGGCGGTACGGGATGGAAGCGATTCGCTTTGCCATGTCAGTCTAACATGGCATACGTCACAGGCTGTTTCGGGTTCAAGGGTTTACGTGGCGCCAGGCCATCGGCGAATTGCGCCTGTCATGGAGTTTTTCGACGGCCGTCTTGGTACTGCACCACGATCGCAGAGGCGAAGGCGCTCAACAGGTCCAATGCATGCGTCCGGCGTTTGCACGGGGACGCGCATTGTGGCATGCGACAGTCGGGTTTCGACGCTTTGCTGGCGCAGGACGGTGGGGCGTATAGGGGCTGACAAGTGAGGTCCGGGAGAGGACGAACGACATGATCGAAGATTTCCACCGCATAAAGAGGTTGCCGCCATATGTTTTCGCCGAGGTGAACGCCCTCAAGGCGAACGCGCGCGCCGCCGGTGCCGATATTATCGATCTTGGCATGGGAAATCCGGACATGCAGACGCCGCAGCACATCGTCGACAAATTGGTCGAGACGGTGAGCAAGCCACGCGTGCACCGTTATTCCGCCTCCAAAGGTATTCCGGGCCTTCGCCGGGCGCAGGCTGCCTATTACGGCCGCCGCTTTAATGTGAAGCTCGATCCTGACACGCAGGTCGTCGCGACGCTCGGCTCGAAAGAAGGCTTTGCCAATATGGCTCAGGCTATTTCTGCGCCGGGCGACGTAGTGCTGACGCCCAACCCGACCTATCCGATTCACGAGTTCGGTTTCCTGATCTCAGGCGCCTCGGTGCGCCATCTGCCGGCGAGCAATGGCGATGAGTTTCTTGCTGCCGTCTCGCGAGCCTGCCGCCACACCGTGCCAAAGCCGATCGCCATGGTGCTGAACTATCCATCGAACCCGACAGCGATGACGGCGACACGTGATTTCTACGCCGAGGCAGTACAACTCGCGGCCCGCGAAGGCATGATCATCCTTTCCGATCTGGCCTACTCGGAGATTTACTTCGACAACGATCCACCGCCCTCGGTGCTCGAGATCCCGGGCGCCATGGATCTTTGCGTCGAGTTCACGTCGCTGTCGAAGACCTATTCGATGCCGGGTTGGCGTATCGGATTCGCGGTCGGCAACGAGCGGCTGATTTCGGCGCTTGCACGCGTTAAGTCTTACCTCGATTACGGCGCGTTCACTCCCGTCCAGGTCGCGGCGGCCGCAGCCCTCAACGGGCCGCAGGAATGCGTCGACGAGGTTCGTGCGATCTACAAGTCGCGGCGTGACACGCTCGTTCAAAGCTTTGCGCGCGCCGGTTGGGAAGTGCCGGCACCGCCGGCGACGATGTTTGCCTGGGTGCCGGTGCCGGCACAGTTCCGCGACCTCGGCTCGGTCGGATTTTCCAAGCTTCTGATTGAAAAAGCGGATGTGGCCGTGTCGCCGGGCGTTGGATTTGGTGAACACGGTGAAGGGTATGTGCGCATCGCGCTCGTCGAGAATGAGCATCGTATCCGGCAGGCGGCGCGCAATATCCGGCGCTTCCTGTCCGGTGGCGGCGAGGCGCTACACAATGTCGTTGCTATGAACAAGGCGGCGACCGGCTGAATTCGCGCAGGACCTGCGCGCTCGAACCTGAAAGACTGATGGAACATGGGCAGGACGGTGAAACTGGGAATCGCGGGGCTCGGGACCGTGGGGTGCGGGCTCGTGCAATTGCTGACGGCCAATAGTGAGCGCATGACGCTTGGCGGCAACGCCGGGTTCGCGATAGCCGGTGTGAGCGCGCGTGACCGTCAGAAAGACCGTGGCATCACGCTGCCGGAGGATGCCGTCTGGTATGACGATCCCGCAGAACTCGCCGCGGCGCGCGATATCGACGTGTTCGTGGAGTTGATCGGCGGCGAGGAAGGGCCGGCGCGTGAGGCTGTTACGGCGGCGCTTCGGGCAGGCAAGCCGGTGGTCACGGCGAACAAAGCGTTGTTGGCTGCGCATGGTGTCGAGCTTGGCAAGCTGGCGGAGCAGTCCGGTGTCGCGCTTGCCTATGAGGCCGCGGTTGCCGGCGGCATCCCCGTCATCAAGACGTTGCGGGAAGGCCTGGTTGGTAACCGTGTCACGCGGGTCTACGGTATTCTCAACGGGACCTGCAACTACATCCTGACGCGAATGCAGGAGGAGGGGCTCGAGTTTGCCGAGATCCTTAAGGACGCGCAGGATCTGGGTTATGCCGAAGCCGATCCGACCTTCGACGTCGGCGGATTTGATACCGCGCACAAGTTGTCATTGCTCACCACGATTGCTTTCGGCGCGGAAATCGCGACGGATGAAATCCACGTGGAGGGGATCGAGGCGATCACGCCGGCCGATATCCAGGCGGCTGACGATCTCGGCTACCGGATCAAGCTGCTCGGTGTCTCGATGAAAACCGACAGCGGTATCGAGCAGCGCGTGCACCCGGCGATGGTGGCGAAGGATTCCGCGATCGCGCAGGTCTCGGGCGTGACGAACGGTGTCGCCATTGATGGCGATTTCATCGGCGACCTTCTGTTGGTGGGTCCTGGTGCCGGTGCCGAGGCGACCGCGTCGGCGGTTGCGGCGGACATTGCCGACGTTTCACGAGGAGCCACTTTTGCGCCGTTCGTGCGGCCGGCGTCGGATCTCGATCCCTACAAGCGGGCGCTGTTGCGCAAGCATCAAGGCGCCTATTATCTGCGGCTTTCGGTTCTGGATCAGCCCGGCGCAATGGCCGCGATCGCGAAGCGCATGGGCGAGCAGAGCGTGTCTCTCGAAAGTATCGTCCAGCGCCGCGACAAGGCCGGACTGCCCGGCTCTGACGGACTGCCGGAATTGGGCCAGAAAGCCAATGTCGTCCTGATTACACACAAGACCAACGAGCAGGCGATCCGCAACGCGCTGGCGGCGATCGAAGCTGATGGGAAGATCGCCGACAAGCCCCAGGTTATACGCATCGAACAGTTGTAATAGAAGTGGCATACGGATTGCTGAAAACGGTAGTGATTTAATAATTTGATCGTACACGGCAGGTGCTGCGGTACGGGTCCGCAATAAGGCAACTTCAAGGAACCGATGACATGCCTCACGAGAATCCCGAAAGCTTGGGCCGAATGCTGGTCATGGAGGTGGGCCGTGTCACTGAAGCCGCCGCGATCGCCTGCGCCAGATTGAACGGACGCGGTGACCGCAAAGGTGCGGATGGTGCCGCGGTCGACGCGATGCGACGCGAATTGTCGAAGATCGATATTCAGGGCAAGGTCGTCATCGGCGAAGGAGAGATGGATGAAGCGCCGATGCTTTATATCGGTGAGGAACTGGGAACCGGGGAAGGCCCCGCCGTCGATATCGCGGTCGATCCGCTCGAAGGCACGACGTTGTGCGCCAAGGCTATGCCAAATGCCCTCGCTGTTCTCGCCATCTCGGAGCGCGGCGGCTTGCTGCATGCGCCCGACATGTACATGGACAAGATTGCCGTTGGTCCGGGGCTGCCGAAGGGGATCATCGATCTCGACCGTTCCGTGGGTGAAAACCTTGAAGCCTTGGCGGAGGGCCGGGGCAAGCCGATCAGCGAGATCACGGCGTGCATCCTCGACCGCCCGCGCCATGCCGAGATCATTCAGGCCGCACGCGAGGCCGGGGCTGCTGTACAACTCATTTCCGACGGCGATATCGCCGGTGTCATCTGGACGACGGACACCGAGCAGACCGGCGTCGATATTTATCTGGGCTCGGGGGGGGCGCCGGAAGGCGTGCTCGCGGCGGCGGCTCTGCGCTGCATCGGCGGCCAGATGCAGGGCCGACTGTTGCCGGCCGATGACGCCGAACGCCAGCGCGCCGAGAAGATGGGCGCCGACGTTACCAAAAAGTACAGTATCGAGGAGATGGCGAGCGGTGATGTCATCTTTTCTGCGACGGGCGTTACGGACGGCTCTCTGCTCAAGGGCGTGCACTTCCGGGGCGAGTTTGCCGAGACCGAAACGATTATCATGCGCGCTGTGACCGGTACCGTCCGCCGCATCAACACCACGTACCGGAACTTCCGCAAGAAGCTGGCTTGATTTTGCTTGCTAGCGCGCACCGGCCGGGCGGCCGAGCTGCGGCCTGTTGCCGGCGCGCGCACAACGCGGCTTGCCGGACCGTTCGCCAGAGGGCGCGGAGAAAGTAATTAGAAATCGAGTGGGAGGACTTTTACGGGTTCTCCCATTTTCTTTGCGCTATCGCCTGGCGGGCGGACGATCAAGCAGTCTGCTTCGGCAAGGGGTGATAGAAGGGAGCTGTCCTGTGAGCGTACAGGCGTGACGCGGCGGGCGCCGTCGCCGCTGATCTCGCTCGTTGCGCGCATGTAGTGTTCGCGCGGGCCATTTGCCGCCATGTCGGTGCCGGCGATAGCGTCGATTGGCAAGTCTGCCGCACCGCTCTGGCCGAGCAAGGTTCGGATCAGCGGGACCAGAAAGAGCCGCGCGCAGATCATCGAGGAGACCGGGTTGCCGGGGACGCCGAGAACGTGGGCGTTGCCAAGGCGGCCATACATCAGGGGCTTGCCGGGGCGCATGCCGATCCGCCAGAAGTCGAGCGACACCCCCAAATCTTCGAGCACGGGGCCAACGAGGTCGTGATCGCCCACCGATGCCCCGCCGATGGCGACCAGAATATCCGCGCCGGCTGCGGCTTCGATTTTGGCGGTCAGTGCGGTGCGGTTGTCGGGGGCGATGCCGACGAACTCCGGCACTGCTCCGGCGCTGGAGGCAATCGCGGCAATGCCGAACGGGTTCGAGCACACGATCTGATCGGGGCCGACCGGTTCACCGGGGAGCACGAGTTCATCGCCGGTTGCTATGAGGGCGACGCGCGGCCGGATGACGACGGGGAGGGAGGCATGGCCCATCGCGGCCGCAAGCGTGACATCGCGGGAGTTGAGGACGCGGGGGGCGGATATCAGGGTGTCGCCTTCGCTGAAGTCGAAACCGGCGGGGCGGATGTGTCCGGCCTCCGGCGTTCCTTCGGTGACGGTGACCGAGCGGCGGTCGTGGCGCGTGTTTTCCTGGATGACGATCGCATCGGCACCGCCGGGTACCGGGGCGCCGGTGAAAATGCGGACCGCCTGGCCGGGCCCGACTGTACCCTCGAAGCCGTGTCCGGCGGCAGCTTCGCCAATGAGCTCGAGGTGTGCCGGCAGGGACGCGACGTCGCCGGCGCGAACCGCGAAGCCGTCCATTGCCGAGACCGCGAACGGTGGTTGGGTGCGTTTTGCCGCCAGCGGTTCAGCGAGGGTGCGCCGATCAGCTTCCCACAGCGTCACTTGTTCAGCTGGCAGGACCGATGTGTGGCGGAGGATCGCGGCGCGGGCGTCGGCGACCGATAGCTGCGGCGGAGGCGCATGCGTCATGATGTTGCCTGATCGTTGCCGGCGGCATGTGGCGCGTCATGTCCGGCGCGATAGTGTCCTGAGCGGCCGCCTTCTTTTTCGAGCAGGCGGATGTCCGAGATCGCCATCTCCATGCAGCGACTCGCCAAGGAAGCGTTCTTT
>CAZWCL010000079.1:0-6747 GCA_964632265.1 uncultured Hyphomicrobiaceae bacterium
GCCATAGTCGGCAGGCCACCAGTCCTGACTGTCAGTCATCAGGTCGTAGAGGTCCTGCTTGAGCGCCTTCAGATCAAGCTTCTGGAAGGCTTCGGCGTAGCTGAATTCCGGCCCCATGGGATCGGTGAGTTCCGAGTTCTGGCGCAGAATGTTCAGCTTGAGCTGGTTAGGCCACCAGAGCTTGTTGGACATATCCCAAACGATCGCGTTCAGGTTCTGCTGTCCGCCGGTTACGGGGCACTTATTGTCACCGTCCATAGTCTTCCTCCAGTTTGCTTGCTTTTCACGCCGTGTCAGTTGGTCCAGGCCCTGGCCGGGTTCTCATTCCAGGATGAGACGCGGGGGATAGACCGGGCCGGATGGCGGGAATTGGTGTTGGTGAGTGCTCCCCCTTCGGGCTTCTTCGACGGCTGAGGCTGACCCGGTTCGGGGCACGGAACGGCTGTCGCTCGTGCAAGGGTCGTCAAAGTGGGAGCCGTTGTCTGGCATCTGGGGCCGCACCTGATTCCAGGGTGAAGTGATAGGGATTAATGTAGCGTCATTGGCAGGGTGCTGTCGATGCTCGTACGTGATCTTGAGGCGGCCTAAACGCCGCATTTGATGGCGTGGCCGGACGGGGTCTCCGTCGGCGGTCAAACGGGTGAGAAGTCGATTGCGTCACTCGCAATAGCCGCGCCGGCGGCGGGGGTACATGTCGAGGTGGAAATGGTTGCGGTGGGCCTCGTTGGCCTCGGGCCCGAGCGTCGTGCCGAAGATGCGGCAGGCGGAATTGTGGATGGTGCGCAGAAAAACGGCTCGCGGTCCGGTGTCCGGCGCACGCCGCTCCTGAGACGGCGTTGAGGTTGCCGCGGCTATTTCGGTCTTGCCGTTGCGGCGGGACGCCGGGATTGCGATCGCCATCGTTGCCGGCTCGCGCGCGGCGGCTTGGATGGTGGGCGGGCCCCCAGGGGGCGCACCAACGGCGCGTCGCAGTGGGCGGCGGACCGGGAGTGGCGGATCAAACCGGCGCCTGTCCGCGGCCGGCTTGCGGGTGGATGAGGGGTTGGCCGGGAGCTGGTTGGCGGCGGCAGCACTGAGGTCGCGCTTGGTGCGGCCCCAGTGCTTCAGGACACTGACGCGGCGGCCATCAGCGAGATGGAAGCCGCCGATGTCGAGGGCATTAGCGAAAGCATGCTCGCTCATGCGCGCGCCCGCGCGTCCGTACCTGGTGCGGCAGGCGTAGCCGCTCATCACCGAAATCCGGGTGACCGGGGCTTCAAGGTAGCGTGCGGCAGCGGGCTTGAGGGCGTTGTCGATCCAGCGTTTGAGCGGCAGCAGCATGCGACAGTCGATGGTCGGTGCGGGCTTGAAGCGGACCGGATCGTCTTTGCCGATGCTGTAGAGGCGAACCGGGGCGGGCGCACCGCAGCGACCATCGCGAACAGGATCGATGGGGGTAACGCGGGCGGACATGGTCTCAAGCGCTTCGGTACAGATGCGGCGGGCATCTGCGATTTCGCTTTCCTGCCAGGCGTCGCGTTCAGCTTCTGACGTGGCGGTGTCTGTGGGGCTCTTGTTTGATGCCGGCGATGATGCCGCGCGTGCCGCATTGGCCGGATCGGGAGCGGCGGCCGGGAGCGGCACATTATTTAGGTCCGGCCGGCCAGTGGGTTGGTTAACCGATTGGATCTCAGACTGGATCTCAGACTGGATCTCAGACTGGGCGGCGGCGCGAGGCGCGGCTACGACAATAACCAAGGCGGCAGCGATGATGGCGTGGAATATGGTGGAGAGGGCGAAGACGACTGCCGGGGGCACGTCTGGCTTTCGTGTGGTGGGCGCAGGCGACAGCCGGTGGTATCTCGTTGGTCGTCTCAATGGCATGTCGCCTCATGGTGCGCGGGCTCGAAAAAGCGTTGAATGATTTGAAGACCTGTTCAAGCTAGCTAATCCGGGCAAATCTTGGGCATTTCAAGGATAGTGCAGTGGAAAATGGTATCGAGATCCAAAGGCGTGGCGCATTGACCGAAGTGCGGTTGACACGTATCGCCGCGCTTAATGCACTCAATGATACGATGCGGGCGGAAATCGTTTCGGAACTTGTGGGGTGGGCGCGTGATCCAGAGGTTTATGCCATCGCGCTGACATCGGCGAGCGGGCGGGCGTTCTCGGCAGGGGGAGATGTGCGCGAACTGGTCCGGCTGGCAGCAGATGATCCGGCGCTGGCGGCGGCGTCGCTGGCGGCCGAGTACCGCATGAACTGGGCGCTCGAATGCTTCACAAAGCCGATGGTGTCACTGATCGACGGCATGGTGATGGGCTCCGGTGTCGGGTTGTTTCTCTACGGCACGCATCGTGTCGGCGGCCAGGGATTTCAATTTGCAATGCCGGAGACGGCGATCGGTCTTTTTCCCGACGTGGGGGTGAGTGGACATCTGGCGCGGATGCCGTGCCACGTCGGCCGCTATCTGGGGCTGACGGGGCGCGGTATTGGGGCTGCGACGGCGCGACGGCTCGGTATCCTGACACATTGTATTGCTCGCCAGTCTTTCGATGCGGTTCTCGACGGCATGGCGGGCGCAGATCCGGTGGATGTCATCGTCGATGAACTCGATCGCGAGGCGGCCAGGACAGTTGCCGACGATGACGTCAAAGATGAAGACTGGGCCGGTGATGAGGGTGGCGATCTCGCTTGCTATGAGAGGTTGATCGGCGAGACGTTCGGTGGCGCCACGATTGGCGAGATTATCAAGCGTCTGGAGGAACGGGGTGACAGCGGCACAAGTGACGAACGGGCATGGTGCGAGGGGGTGCTCGAGGATCTGCGGCAGCGCAGTCCGCTTTCATTGGTCGTGACGCTGCGCCATCTCGATCAGTGCCGTGATCTGGATCTGCGCGACGTGCTGGTTCGCGACTACCGCCTGGCAGTGCGCTTCATGGCGGATCATGACTTTGCCGAGGGCGTCCGCGCTTTGCTGATCGACAAGGATGGTCGGCCGGCATGGCGGCCGGCGACGCTGGAGGCGGTGGATGAGAGGGTTGTAAATAGTTACTTCGCGCCACTTGGGGAGGGCGAACTGGTCCTGCCAACGCGCGAAGAGATGCAGAATATAGCACTCTAGCAGGGCGATAGAGTTTCTAAAATAATAAATATTGTTCCATTTTGAGTTTTTTTGCGCCGTCACGGTCAAATTATTTACATAACCTTCCTGCGAGCCCCATGTTACTATTCTTTTACTATAACTATTAGGGTAACGTTTAGTTGGCTTTGCTTAAAGTGGTTTCAAGGCCGGTCATAACTCCCTCGAATGGAGATTGCCGGCGAGGCTGAAAAACAGAGGCAAAGCATATGAGTACCGCGATCGATTTCGCCCTCGAAGGGGCACGGGAAGAGCCAGAGAGCTTCCGGGGAGAATACCAGCAGGCCCTGCGCCTTATCGAACGGCTGCATCGGCTGCTGTTGGATGTGATCAAAGACGAGTTCGACCGGAATGGCGGCGCTGACCTGAACTCTGTCCAGGCGCTGCTGCTTTACAATATCGGCGATGGCGAGTTGACGGCCGGCGAATTAAAGACGCGCGGCTATTATCTCGGCTCGAATGTGTCTTACAACCTGAAAAAGCTCGTGGACATGGGTTATATCCACTACAAGCGCTCCGAGACCGACCGCCGCTCGGTGCGGGTCAGCCTCACGGACAAGGGGCTTGAGGCGTGCGAAGTGGTGCAGGGACTCTACGAGCGGCAGATGGGTTCGATCGAAGCCGTTGGTGAGATCCGCGAAGACGACGTTCGTGAGCTGAACCGGTCGCTGGTGCGCCTCGAACGTTTCTGGTCCGACCAGATCCGTTATCGTCTGTAAACTCGGGAGGGTGAAGTTGGCATCGCGAAGCCGACATCTGCTGCGAGGCTGATGGCCATTGCGCGGCTGACAGGCAGCCGGGGGGCAGCCGGGGGGCAGCCGGGGGCCGCCGAGGAGCCGCCAAGGGGGGCATGATGGCGGCCGGCCGGCTGAGAACACGCCAGGGTCGAATGACGGCTGTCGCCGACTTTCGACCCTGGCTTTTTTTTGCTCCCCGTTGGTGGAGCCTGACAGCCGTATTTCAACATCGTCCATATTTTTCGCCCGAAACCCAGATGGAGCGTAAGCGGGTCGTGTGGCTTACGGGCATCATCGTGATTTGATCGTGGCGCCGAGGGGCCAAGTGGGTCACGTCCGGACGGCGAATGCTGTATTGCTCATGATGGGTGGGGCATGTGCGTGGGCTATGGGTCATGTCTCTCAAGGCATGGTTTGGGCCCTGGTTTCCGGGAACAGTCGTGAATTTGTCAGGTGTGATTAGCGGTCGCGCGCGGCGCTTTCGAGTGGTGGCGCGGTGATCAGGCCGTTCACGGCGGTTTCGGGGAACCTGAACTGTGAGGCGAACATCGGCCGTCGAGAGCGACGGCTTGCAGGGGGCAACCGGGCTATGGCGGACGTTAAAACATCGATCAATTGGCTTGGCCGGACATTCGGGAAAAGCCGCGACACCAAAGTGTGGCGCGGACGTGCGGCCA
The DNA here is from genome assembly GCA_964632265.1 of uncultured Hyphomicrobiaceae bacterium. Classification (GTDB taxonomy): domain Bacteria; phylum Pseudomonadota; class Alphaproteobacteria; order Rhizobiales; family Hyphomicrobiaceae; genus CAJQQK01. The sequence goes on from CAZWCL010000079.1 coordinate 4,534, forward strand.
GTGTGGCAGGGGTGATGCTGGCCGTGGCGTGCTGCGGTTCGGCGCCGACTTATGCCGACGGGGCCGGCACCAACTGGATCCGCTTTGGCGGTCGGCCGGTTGATACGGTTGCAGCGCAATCGTATGACCGCTCGTTCGTGCGACGGTGGGAGAAGAACCCGCCGCGCGGCTATCCGACGCTTGCAAAAGACAACATTGCCGCGACCCGCAAAGCGATCAAACGCTATGCCGCCATTGTCGAAGATGGTGGTTGGGAGGATGTTCCGGAGAAAGCGCAGATCGAGCTGGGCGTGACGCATCCTGCGGTGTTGGCCTTGCAGAAGCGGTTGACTGCGACGGGGGAATTGCGCGGCGCGGCGAGCAATTATTTCGATTTTGCAACAGAGAAAGCGCTGAAGCGGTTCCAGGCGACGCATGGGCTGACGCCAACGGGGCGCCTCGATGACCGCACGCGCAAGGCGTTGAACGTGTCAGCGAAGATCCGGTTGCGTCAGCTTCGCACTAATTTGTCGCGGCTGCGCCGGCATGCCGTTTCCGACAAAGGCCGCTACGTCGTCGTCAATATTCCGGCCGCCCAGATCGAGGCGGTCGAGAAGGGGCGCGTCTATTCGCGCCACACGGGCGTTGTTGGCAAGCTCGATCGAAAGACGCCGATCCTCAGGTCCCGAATCCACGAACTGAATTTTAATCCGGTCTGGCGTCTGCCGCCGACAGTCGTCACCAAGGATCTCATTCCGAAGGGACGGCAGATGGCTCGGGCCGAGCAGAATGTCCTCGTGAAATACGGCATTGATGCTTATGCGGGCGGCCGCAAGCTTGATCCAGAGAAGGTCCGCTGGAATTCATCGCATCCCTACAAGCTGCGCTATCGCCAGAAGCCGGGTGAGGACAACCCGCTCGGTTTCGTGAAGATCAACTTTCACAACGCTCATTCGGTCTATCTGCATGACACGCCCTCCGACCGCCTGTTTGGGCGCAACTTCAGGGCGGCGAGCTCTGGCTGCGTCAGGGTCAGCAACGTCGAGAAGCTGGTGGCCTGGCTGCTGCGTGACAAGGATATGGGGCTGCGCGACGTCGAGCGCTTCAAGAAGACGGGCGAAACAAAGACAGTGCGGCTCAAACGGTCGATCCCGATCAAGTTGGTGTACGTGACGGCATGGGCGACGGAAGATGGTCAGGTCCAGTTTCGGCGTGATCTTTACCGGCGCGACGGCGTTGGCAGCCGCGCGATGTATTGATCGGCCTTGCCGTGACCTCGGCCGGCTTGGCCGGCTCGTGGGCTCGTAGCAGCTTTCTAACTCATTCTCTCTTAAAGCGCAGCCTGTCAGGCGTGGCGACGCGCCGCCGGCCCCAGACAAGATGACGGGGGCACGATGACGGGGGCACGATGACGGGGATGCCGTGGCCGAGGCGTCACGCGCATGAACGCGACGGCGTCGGGGAGAGCGAGATTTTGTGCCAGTTTGGCGGTGTCCTTCCCGGAAGCGATTGCCGCGATATCGGGGCGTCGCCGGGGCGGGGCCGGGGGGCGTGCGGCGTCATCGAGGGGGCGTGCGACCAATACGCGGGTCGCGATGGCGGTCCCTGGCATGGTAGTGGGGCGCCATGGTTGGCGTGCATGTCGTATGCTGACCGCGAGCTTGTTGAAGGAGGGGTGCCCCCATGGCCAATACAGTAACCACGGACAAATCGACAAAGAGTGAGGGCTATGAAGTGCCCGACACGTTCTTTGGTGCCGGCTTGTCGGAGGTTGACCCAGATGTGGCCGGTGCGGTCAGGCAGGAAGAGAAGCGCCAGCAAGAAGAGATCGAACTCATTGCGTCGGAAAACATCGTATCGCGGGCGGTGCTGGAAGCGGCCGGAACGGTGCTGACCAACAAGTACGCGGAAGGATATCCGGGGCGACGTTACTATGGCGGTTGCCAGTTCGTCGATATCGCGGAGGAGTTGGCGATCGAGCGGGCGAAGCAACTGTTCGGAGTATCGTATGCCAACGTACAGCCGAACTCCGGCAGCCAAGCGAACCAGGCTGTGTTTCTCGCGCTGCTCGCGCCGGGTGACACGTTTATGGGGCTCGACCTTGCGGCTGGTGGTCACTTGACGCACGGCGCTGCGCCTAATCAAAGTGGAAAATGGTTCAACGCCATTCAATACGGCGTACGCGAAGAAGACGCGCTTTTAGATTATGAAGAGATGGAAAGCCTCGCGCGTGAA
>CAZWCL010000079.1:6757-10337 GCA_964632265.1 uncultured Hyphomicrobiaceae bacterium
TGTGGCGTCGTACGGGGTCGAGCGTGAAAGCGGTGTCATCAATATGGATCGCGTGGCTGAAATGGCGCGCGAGGCACGCCCGAAGCTGATTGTCGCTGGAGGATCGGCCTACGCGCGCTTTTGGGATTTTGCGCGTTTTCGTGAAATTGCAGACGAGGTCGGTGCCTATCTGTTCGTCGACATGGCGCATTTCGCTGGTCTGGTAGCGGGCGGTGCGCATCCGAGCCCGTTCCCGCATGCGCATGTGGCGACAACAACAACTCACAAGACGCTGCGTGGCCCGCGCGGCGGCATGATCCTGGCGGATGACGCGGCGATCGGGAAGAAGCTCAATTCGGCTGTTTTTCCGGGCATGCAGGGCGGCCCGCTCATGCATATCATAGCCGCGAAAGCGGTGGCGTTTGGTGAGGCGCTCAACCCGAGCTTCAAGACCTATGCTGCAGCGGTGGTCGAGAATGCGAAAGTGCTGGCCGAGACGCTCCAGTCGCATGGCTATGACATCGTCACGGGGGGCACGGACAACCATCTGATGCTGGTTGACCTGCAGTCGAAGGGGCTGACGGGCAAAGACGCTGAACTTGCGCTCGGGCGCGCGCACATCACGTGCAACAAGAACGGGGTGCCGTTCGATCCGGAGAAGCCGTTCGTCACCTCGGGGGTCCGTCTCGGGACGCCGGCGGGTACGACGCGCGGGTTCGGGCCGGATGAATTCGCCGAGGTCGGGCACCTAATAGCAGCCGTGCTCGATGGGGTGGCTCAGGAAGGGCTTGAGGGCGCGGAGGCCGTTACGGGCCGGGTCAGACAAGAAGCGATCGCACTCTGCCGCCGCTTCCCGATCTACACCTGATGCGCTGCCCGTTCTGCGCGAGCGCCGAGACGCAGGTCAAGGACAGCCGGCCGACGGAGGAGAACGCCGCGATCCGGCGGCGCCGGCAGTGCCCGGACTGTGGTGCCCGGTTCACGACGTTTGAGCGGGTGCAACTGCGCGAGCTGACGGTCGAGAAGAGATCCGGTGAGCGGATGCCGTTCGAGCGCAACAAGCTGCAACGATCGGTGGCGGTTGCCCTCAGGAAACGGCCGGTGGACGCAGAACGGATCGACCGGCTCGTCTCAGGCATCGTGCGTCAGCTCGAGGCGTTGGGTGAGCCGGCGGTGACGTCCAATGATATCGGCGAGATGGTGATGGCGGCGCTGCGTGAACTCGATCCGGTCGCCTATGTGCGCTTTGCGTCGGTTTACCGCGATTTCCGTGAGGTGGCGGACTTCGAGGACGTCATTGGAGAGATCGGGCGGGTGCCGGACGTTGGCAAAAGCGAGTGACGCGTCGTCGCGGCGGAGCCAGTGGCTGCTGACGGTTGCTTGCGCCAATAGCGTTTATATAGGCGGCGTTTCGAAGGGGGCGTTTCCATAGGGGCCGAAAACGCTCTAGAATTCGACCCGTATGTTTGCGCGGTGTACCGCGTGCGATGACAGTTTAGCCCGGACGACGTCTGTGACACTCGAAGACCTCGACAAGCAATTGATGCGTGGCGCGATCGTGTTGGCGCGGCGGGGACTTGGGCGTACGGCGCCCAATCCGGCGGTGGGGGCGGTCGTGTTTCAGCCCGATCGTGATGATCCGGGTCGGGGCGAGATCGTGGGGCGCGGTTGGACGCAGCCGGGCGGGCGGCCACATGCCGAACCGGTGGCGCTGGATATGGCGGGAGGCCGCGCACGCGGGGCGACGCTCTATGTGACGCTTGAGCCGTGCGCGCATCATGGCGGCACGCCGCCGTGTGTCGACGCCATCATCGCGGCTGGGATACGGCGGGTCGTCTATGGCATTACAGACCCCGATCCGCGTGTTGGCGGACGCGGTCTCGACCGTTTGGATGCGGCGGGGATCGACGTTGCGACGCAGGTGCTTGGTGCCGAGGCACGGGCGGTTACGCTTGGCCACGTTCAACGCGTGGGGGAGCGGCGGCCGTTCGTTCAGCTTAAAATTGCGGTTGATGGCAATGGCTGCGTCGCGGCGGGCCGGAACGGCGTGCCGACGTGGGTGACGGGACGCGCGGCGCGAGCGCGCGGGCACCTGTTGCGGGCGCAAGCGGACGCTATACTAATCGGAAGCGGCACGGCTGTGGCGGACAATCCGTCACTCGATTGCCGTCTGCCAGGCCTCGCGGCACAGTCGCCGCGCGTCGTAGTGCTATCGGCGGCGGGACGTCTTGAGGCGGGGCGGAAGCTGTTCTGTCTTGGCGGACGGGGCAACAGTCTCGTTATAGTGGGTCGCCAAAACGTGTTCCGTCAGGCAAACGCACTTCGTTATGTGGGGGCGGAAGTTGTCGGCGTGGCGGAAGTTGATGGACGGCTGTGGATACCGGCCGTCCTCGAGGCGTTAGTCGAACGCGGTGTAACGCGGTTGCTCGTCGAAGGGGGACCGGCGGTCTGGCAGGCTTTTGACCGCGCCGGGATGATCGACGAGGTCGTGATGTTCCGTGGCGGACTGGGCGAGGTAAGGTTCGACGAAGAAGCGGCGAACCGGATGCGGGCCCGGCACGTAACACTGACACAGATGAAACTCGGGCAGCGCATGCGCGTTGGTGAGGATGATTTGGTGTCGTGGCAGCGCGTATAGGTTGAGATGGAACCGGTCATGAGAGCGCGGATTTTTCGGTCGGTGCATTAGCTCTGGATTGAATGTTATGTTTACGGGATTAATTACGGATGTCGGTGAGATCGTGGCCCGGGCCGGCGGCGAAATGACGATCCGTTCGTCTTATGCGGCGGGCGATATCGAGGTCGGAGCATCGATTGCGTGCGGTGGTTGCTGCCTTACGGCGACGGCGATCGAGGCGGATGGGGCCGGGTCCCGGTTCGCCGTGGATGTGTCTAACGAGACGCTCTCGAAGACGACACTTGATAGCTGGAAGACCGGCACGCGGATCAATCTGGAACGCTCTCTCACGGCCGGGGCGGAGCTCGGTGGGCACGTGGTGACAGGCCACATCGATGGCGTCGCGCGGATCTCCGACGTCAGGCCGGATGGGGAATGTCAGCGGTTCATGTTCGAAGTGCCGGAGAATCTGGGCATGTATATCGCGCCCAAGGGTTCCGTGGCGCTTGACGGGACGTCGCTCACCGTCAACGAAGTAGCCGGCCATTCGTTCGGTGTGAATTTGATCCCTCACAGCCTCGAGGTTACGACTTGGGGCGAGCGATCCATTGGCGATCTGGTCAATCTCGAAGTCGATCTATTTGCGCGATACGTCGCGCGCATTCTGGAGTACCGCCGTTGACGAACCAACCCGCAACCGTGACCTACGCCGAAGGCCGGGGTTTCCTGTCGTCGACCGCGGAGATCATCGAGGATATGCGCAATGGGCGCATGGTTATTCTCGTGGACGCAGAAGATCGTGAGAACGAAGGCGACCTGGTGATACCGGCGCAGATGGCGACACCGGATGCAATCAATTTCATGGCGATGCACGGGCGCGGACTGATCTGTTTGTCGTTGTCGGAGCAGCGTGCGCGCGATCTCGAGCTTGCGTCGATGGTGCCGAAGAGGTCGCCGTTAGTGGGCTCGAGTTCGATGCCCGGG
>CAZWCL010000080.1:0-10176 GCA_964632265.1 uncultured Hyphomicrobiaceae bacterium
GCCAAAGTCAATTTTCGATCGAGCAGCCACGCCAGGGCGGCGGCAGGGCAGGCGCCGACGCAGGCAAGGCATAGAGTGCAACCGGTGGCATCGATGTCGAGGGAGCCGTAAGGGGCACCTTTGGGAAGCGCGATGACGTCCGGCTGGACTGCCTCGGCGCCGTTCATTTTGCGGGCTGCGTCACGCAAGGCTGAGAGGGCGAGGCGGGCGATATCGCGCTTGGTGCCCGTTGGTGCGAAAATGCGGTGTGGAATTTCGGCAAGGCCCAACGGGCGGCCGTAGAGTGTTTCTTCGAGCGCGTCGGGGTCGTCCTCCACTATCAGGTGGATGCGTTCGTCCGGCTGGCCGATGGCGAGAGCTTCGAGAAAGGCCGTTGTCAAATCGCATTGCGAGCGGACAGCATCGAGTTCGTCGGTATGTTCACTGCCGCAGAGCAGGAAAATCCGCTGAAAGCCGAACGCCAGACTGCCGGCCAGGATATCATGGCCGATTTCGCCAACCGCATGAAGGCTGATGGGAATGACGTTGGCGGGCAGACCGCCGCCGAACCGAGCGAGAGCCGAGATGAGGCCGGCGCCGTGGCTCTCGTCGTGAAAGAGGAGTTCCGGCATGGTGCCGCCGGCCCCGCGAAAAGCCGCGGCAATGACGCTGAGGCGGCTGAGAAGATCGTGCCGGGAGGGGTAGGCGTAGCTGGCGGCGCCTGTGGGGCAGACGGCGCTGCAGTTGCCACAGCCGCCGCAGATGCCGGGGTCGATTTCAACGATGTCGCCGGATGACCGGATCGCGCCCTTCGGGCAGACGTCAAGGCAATTGCGGCAACCGATCTTGGTGTTGCGGCTGTGGGCACAAATGCCGGGATGGTAAGAAACGTAGAGCGGTTTCTCAAACTCGCCCACGAGATCGGAAATGTCGAAGAGCCCTTCGGCGATGGCGGCGGGCCGGGCAGGGTCGACGCGGACGTAACCGTCGCGGCGGCCGCCGTCTGCGAAAAGCGGCGCCTCGCCGGTCATGTCGAAGATGAGATCGCAGGTTGTGGCCGCGCCATGACGCGGGGTGTCGAAACGGAGAGCGTCGCGGGCGGTCGGGTCCATGGCGGCATAGCTGTCCATGTCGAGTTCGAAGCGGCCGAGGCTGCCGCGCGCGCCCCGTATCCTGCCCGTATGGATGGGGATGTCGACCACTTGCGGGGGCAGCGCGTCGCCAGCGTCGCGGAGCAAGACGGAGACGCTGAGGCGGCGGCCAAGCTTCGCGGCGGCATCGAGAGCGGCCTGGCCACGGCCGTATACGAGGCACTGGCCGCCAGAGGTGATCGACATAAGCCGGGTGGGCTCAGTCTCGACACCGGCGTCAGCCAGCAGGGCGGCTATCTTGGGAAGCGCCTTTTCGGCCTCCCGGCTCCAGCCGGCACGTTCGCGGATGTTGACGTAGGTCGTGCTCGCGCCGTCTCGTTCGCCGGCGACTTCGGCGAAAAGCGGGGCTTCCTGGGTGCATGCGACGGTGAGGTGTTGGGTTGACCGCGCCGCGTCTTCGAAAATTGCGAGTTCGCGGCGGCACAATTGATGGCAAACCGGCAGTTCGCCCACGTTGAGAGCCTCGCCGAGGCGGCGGCCGTCAAGCGGCATCGAACCGGCGCAATCGCAGATCAAGAGGTTTGAGGCGTTGGTCGGCTTGCCTGGCGTGTCGGTCATTCTTGTTGCTGCTTTTTTATCCCTGCGGCGGCGTTGTAATGGAGCCCAGGCGAGATTGTCAGGCCGGTGGAATGGGGCCGGCGGAATGTGTGCTGGCAGGAAAGCGGGCTTTCCGGTGTGGGCAAAGTTGATTGGTGCAGGTCTCGTTTGGACGCAAACTAGGGCTTCTGCCCAGTCGAGGGAAGACATAGAGTGCACCCAGATTATCGAAATGGATATTCGAGTTGTGATGTCGAACAAGATGACAACGCTGACTGTCAGTGTCGTACTGGCACGGGAGCCGACGGAGCATGAATGGCAGGATTTCCGTTGGCGACCGGCCGAGATTTTGATCGGGTCTCTCGATATGGCGGCCGGGACGGTAATCTCCGAAACAAATGAGCAGGTTCGCTTTTTCGGCGGCTGCTTCGAGATCGAACTGCATCGCAAGGAAACGGCGGGCTATCTCGTCAATCTGGCAAATGAGCCGCCGGTCGTATACGTGGTGCTGCGTGACAGCGATGATGACCTGGACGATGATGAAGGCCCGAAAGGAGACGCCGGAGAGAACGGGATGGCGTACCGGGTCGCGTCGGTGACGGTGACACCGTTCGAAGCGCAGGATTATCTTGATACGGGCGAAGATATAGTGGAGCCACTGCCAATGCCGGCGCCGCTGGTCGCCTGGCTCGAACGGTTCGTCAAGGAACACCATGTCGAAGAAGCGTTCATCAAACGGCGACGTGACCGGCTCGATCTTAAAGAAGAAAAGTTCGGGCAAGAGCCACTTGAGGCGCTGCGCCGACGTCTGAAACATTGATGGTCGCCGGAGGTTCGGATTATGCCCCGTACGCCTGAGGATACTCAAACCGGAGATAGCCGCGGCTTTTTCCAGCGGTGGTCCGAGCGCAAGGCGAAGGAGGGTCGGGGCGACGGCACGAACGGGACCGATGAGGTTGCGACGGCGAGCGAGCAGCATCAGCCGGTTGGGGAGGGCGACGCCGGAGGGCCTGAGGCTGATCAGCCGGTTATTTCGGAAGCCGACCTCGAAGACCTCGACTACGGGTCCGATTTCACGAAGTTCATGGGAGAGGGGGTGCCCGACGCGATCCGGCGCCGCGCGCTCAGGACGCTTTGGCGGTCAGATCCGGTATTGGCGAACGTCGATGGGCTTTGTGACTACGATGACGATTATACGGACGCCGCTCTGGCGGTGAAGGTCTTGCAGACGGCGCATCGGGTCGGACAGGGATATTTGAGCGATGATGAGCTTGACGCTAATCGCGCGAGAGGTGGGGACGCGAGAGGTGAGGATGGGACGGCTGGAACCGGGGAAATGGCACGAGCGGAAGCGGATGAGGCGCCGGCGCTCGATGATGGGCAAGGCGGAGACGGCGCGGAGACTTGCGACGGTGTGCCGGGCGAACGTGAGGGACGCCAGAGCGTGCGCGAGACCCGGATGTCGGCAAATGACGAGGATGATGACGTCGGTGACGGTGACGGTGGTCTGATCTGAGTGATCGAGTGGCGCCGGGATGGCGGCCGCGCCTCAGCTTTTGTCGGGCTCGAGGCTTTCGTCCGCAAGGTGCTGGCGCAGCATTTCCGTGTACTGCTTCGTCATCTGTGCAACGAACTTTTCGTGGTCGTCGATGTCGAGCACGGTCTTGGCGACATGGGCGTTGTAGCGCGCGGCGGCGAACAGAAAGGCCATGTGGAGTTCTGTTGCCAGTACCGTCGCGTTTTCGCGGTTCGCGAGGTCAATGAATTTATCGGCGCTCTTCAGGAAGGCGGCGGTGTCCAGCTTGCCTTCTCGCCGTTGGGCCCGCCGCTCCGCCCGGCTGCCTTCATCTGATGCCATCGCCCGCATCCTCACCTTATATTTACTTGATCTCGTGGCGCCCCCGCCATACCACAATTAGCTGAAATTAGGGGTTTATCGTATTGGTTTGTTGTTTCGATCCTCGGTTCGCCGGTTGACAGAGTCGGCACTTGGATCACAAGCGATATGTTGGGACGGTCAGACGATTCGGCTGTTCGAGGGTGAAACTGGACGGGGGTCCGCGGCGAATGCAACGCCTTGCGATCATAGGCCGGATGACACTTGGTGTAAGCTTGAGCGCGGCGGCGGCCATAATGCTGACGGCCTGCGCAAGCGTCGAGATCGCCGCGCCGCATCAAGCGCCGATCCCTACTGAGGCGCGTATGCTGCTCGGCAAGAAGAGCATGACCGAAAGCGCGCCGATTTTCGTGCGAATCTTCAAGGCTGAATCCGAACTGGAAGTGTGGAAGAAGCGCGAGGACGGCCATTTCCATCACTTCAAGACCTATCCCATCTGCCACTGGTCAGGGGGGCTGGGACCGAAGCTGCGCCAGGGCGACAAGCAGTCTCCGGAAGGGTTCTATAAGGTGCCGCGCTGGCAGATGAACCCCAATTCAAAGTTTCACCTGTCATTCAACCTTGGCTATCCCAACGCTTACGACAAAGCACGCGGGCGCACCGGCAACTTCCTGATGGTGCACGGCAAATGCAAGTCAGCTGGTTGCTATGCGATGACCGATGCGGTGATCGAAGAGATATACGCGTTGGCGCGCGAAGCTTTCGATGGAGGGCAAAAGGCGTTTCATGTACATGCGTTTCCATTTCGCATGACGGCGGCGAATATGGCGCGTTATCAGGGCAACCGGAACGAGAAGTTCTGGCGGACGCTGAAAGAAGCCTATGATTATTTCGAGGTGACGCGGCGCGTGCCGAATATCGAGGTCTGCCGGCGACGGTATCATGTCAACGTCGAATGGTCGGGGCGCAAGCTGAATGGGGGCGGCGCCTGTCCCCGGTTCGCCAAGGGCGAAGTCGTTCCCTTCACGCCGGCGGTGGGGATTGCGTCGGCACCGCAGCCTGTTAACGCCTCGGCTGCGACGGCTGCGACGGCTGCGACGGCTGCGACGGCTGCGACGGCTGCGAAGATAGTCGCACCGATGCCCCAGCCAGTGACAACAGCGGCACCGGAACCAACGGGGACGCGGTACTATTCGAAGTCCGCCGCGCGCTTGCAACCAAGCCGTGAGGCGACGCGCGCCCCGCGACCGGAACCGCTTCTGCGGGGTTCGGTTACGTCGAGGGCGCGACCGTCGGCAGATCCGATCGGCGATCTCATTCGGCAGTGAGCCTTTACGGAACGCCCAGCCTCTCGGGTAAGCTCGGGGGAGAAGCCGGCGATTGGACGGGAGCCTCGAGCGGCGCTTATGATGGGGGGCTGGTCGGCAATGGGGCCGGCAATGGTGAGATGGTCCGGCGGCGGAGGTAATTCGATCATGAGTTTGAAGCTTGGTATTGCCGGATTAGGCGCGATTGGCATGAAGGTCGCGCAAGCCGTGGACAAGGGCGCCGTAGCTGGATTTGAGCTGGCCGCTGTTTCAGCGCGCGACCGGACGCGGGCGGCGGAGCGCGTTTCGGGCTTTGATGTCCCGCCGGTGATCTGCGGCCCGGAAGAGCTTGCCGAGCACGGTGATGTCATCATCGAATGTACACCTGCGGCCGTTTTCCCTGAAGTGGCGCGGCCCGCTATCGCTGCGGGTCGTACGTTCATGCCGTTATCAGTCGGTGCGTTGCTCGGACATATGGATCTGGTCGATCTGGCCCGCGAAACGGGAGGACGGATTATCGTGCCGACGGGGGCGATCATCGGCCTTGATACGGTACGGGCGATGGCGGTCGGTACGATCCACGAGGTGCGCCTCGAAACACGTAAGCCACCAACGGGTCTGGCCGGGGCGCCCTATCTTTTGGAGAACGATATCGACGTCGAAGGGCTCAGTGAGGCGATCTGCGTGTTCCGCGGTACGGCACGGGAGGCGGCAAAGGCCTTTCCGGCCAACGTCAATGTTGCAGCGGCGCTGGCGCTGGCGGGGATCGGGCCGGACAAGACAACGGTCGAGGTGTGGGCCGATCCGGCGGTTGAGCGAAATAACCAAACCGTGACGATCACATCGGATACGGGCGATGCGCAAATGACGATTGCCAATATTCCCTCGGATGAAAACCCGCGCACTGGCCGGATTGTCGCAAATAGCGTGATTGCAACGCTCGAGCGTATGACGGCCCCGCTCGTCGCGGGGACGTGATACGTTGCGGGCCCCTTAACAGGCTGCTAGGCCTATGCGCGGACGTCGCCATCCAGTTTTATGATGAGACCGGCCATTTCCTCGGGTACGGGTGATGGCTTGTGGGTTTCCTGATTGGTGTAAACCCACACGACTTCACCGGTGGCGCGCAGGTCTTCAGCGTCGCGGCCGTGCATCTCAAAATCGAAGCGTATCGAGGAACGACCAATCCGGCCTGCCTTGACGCAAACATCGATCTCTTCGTCAAACTCAACAGGTTTTGCGTATTCGATAAGGGTTTTAACCGTGTGGAAGTCGTGACCTGTGCGCGCGGTTTCGGCTTTGTAGGCATAGGGAAGGTCGCGAAGGTACTCGGTGATGCCCTGGTCGAAGAACGTGAGATAATGAGCGTTATAGAGAATACCCTGGCCGTCGATTTCTGAATAGCGGATGCGGAAGCGGTGATGGAATTTATAATCTTCGCGCGCCATGGGGTCTGGGTCTCCTGATCGGGATTGTTGAATGGTGGTGGTGCTATCGGTTTTCAGGTCAAAGGCGCGAGCGGCAGATTGACCAGCAGGTTTTGCGGCTTGACGCGGACACGGTTGGCTGCGGACGAGCCAAGGGCAAGATATACCGGTTTGCCTTGGACGTCTTCCATCACACGGGTTTGGTCGACAATCTCGAGGCGGTAGAGGGCGATGAGGCGGGTGAGCACGTCGTCGCAGACTTCGCGGCCTTCGTAGAGTGCGTTCAGAATATCGGTCGCGTCACGGTCCAGGCCGATGTGCCAGCGCCATGCCTCATCGCGGATCGAGCGGGCTGGCTGAACGCGTACGTTAAGCGCGAGGAAGTGGTTGATCCAGGCTTCTATGACGCGTGCGAAGGCATGGTTGGCGGGATGGCCGAAACGCATATCGATGACCGTATCGAAGCGCTCAGAACGCTGCCAGTACAGTTCTGCGTTCTCATCAGTCAGTACATCAAGGTCGATGCGGCGTGCCGGCGTGCCGGTTTCCTCGAGCAATTTGGCGATGGTTCCAAGGCCCGAGACGCCGCCTTGCATCTCGATGATCTCCTGGTCGCCGAGCATTACACGCCCGTCTTCGGTGGTAACGGTTTGCTCGCGAAAGAAAAGTTCGGCGGCGCGAAGGCGCATGGGATCGGTCTGGCCGGTGAAGATGCCTCGCAGGATTATGTGGACCATCTGGTCGATGAACACGGGCGGTAGGTTGATACGGCCCGCCTGCATGATTTCGAGGTAGGCTGTTTCAAGAGTGCCGGTTCGGGCGAGGAGGTCACGGAAGGTGACTACAATGCGGTAATTGTCGGCGGCGTCGCTGTCGGCAAAGGCGGCGAGTTCGGCGACGGACACCGGCCGGAAGGGGTCCGCCATGAGCGCCTCGAAGACGGCGACTTCGTTGGCGCAGGATTCGTCGACGGGGTGGATCTCGGGTCTTGCGAGATAGGCGCGGATCAGGTCAGGCGTGACCTCGTGCCAGCCGCGATCGTTGCGCGTGGTGAGGTGGTATCCGGAGGATTTCCAGAACTCAGCAGCCATCCGAGGGGCTCCCGGCTGGGGGCAGTTGTTCGCCGCCCAGATAGATGGGGCCGCCGTCGATGCGCCGCTCGAGTTTGCGGAAACGTTCGACGATCCGGTCTTGAACGTCGAACGAGCGCGAGACGCAAAACAGCGTGTTGATCAGGCTGCCGGCGATGAGGTCTTCGATGAATTCAACTTCGCCGCGCGCGGCCGGCAGGGCGGCCTCTTTGCCGGGCGCGCCGTAGCTTTCGACGAAGTGATGCGCGAGGCGATCGGTGATCCGCGAAATATCAGTCTGCGTGGCGTTGGCGACGGCTGCGAAAGTAGCGTGGCTGAATGATGTGAGACCGAGCAGGCCGTTTGTGAAAGCTTGCCGCGGCTTACCGGTCAGCGCCCCAGGTTCCGTATCGGCGAAGGCGAAGGCACCGGAGACGGCCCATTCGTCGGGTTGGGCGGCGAAGGGAAAAGAAAATGTATCCGAGGCGTCGAAGCGGATGGTCTTGAGGAATAGACGGCTCATGATGTGCAACCGCCAATAGACGACTTGCAGACGATGCAGTCGATGAGGGGGCGCGCGATGATGGCGCCGGCGGCCTGTTTCAGAAGGAGGTTACCGTCTTCATCGAGGCCCAGCGGGTGCCCGCCCTGCGGATGGGAGATGACGTCGCCGTCAGCGGTCTCGCGGCCTTCGAGGCGCGATTGCCAATTCTGGGCGGTGTTTTGGAAGCCGTCAGACTGCCATCCATCCAAGTGGGACAGAAAGTGCCGGGCAAAACTGGCGAGGACATCAGCGGTGGTGAGTTCGTCGCCGCCCTCTTCGACAAGTGACGTGATGCCAGGGACCGCGCCGGGTTCGAGGTCTTCAGGGAAGGCATGGCGAAGACGGTAGTGGAGTACGAGCCAGGCCGGCATGTCTTCTGGTTGGCAGTGGGCCGGGGCAATAAGGCGGAGTTCACCGGCGGCGGCACCATTGAGCAAAAGAGTTGCGGGCCAGCGATACTGTACGCCGACTTGCGGTGGCGTCAGGGTGGCGAGGCTGTCTCCGGCGGCTGCAACCCCGAGCGGTAGCATCTGCACGGCGGGGTTCAAAGGGATGTCCGGCTCAAGAATGATCGCGATTTCGGCGGTGGCGGGATCTTGCAGCCAGAGTGCGTCGCCGGCACCAAGGTCGCGGCTCTCGACGCCGGCGAGGGCAAGCGTACACGGGTCATCGCCACGGACTACGGCGCGCGCGTTCAACAATGGCGGCAGGCTCGGTTCAGTCCAGGTCAATCTCGCCCTCGACAACGTGATTGAGGTCGGTCTCCTCGGCTGTGAGTATCACCTTTACACGCAGCTTGGCTGTGCCGGCGAGATCGTTTTCGCGTACCGTTTCCTCGATCTTCTGCTGCGAGGTGACGCCCACCTGCTTAAGGAATTTGCGCATCGATAGGTTGAACTTTTCCTGGTCCATCGGGGAGGTCTCGGGGTTGGAGGTAGGGGGTGTTTCGAGCATGTCGAGGAAGACGTTCGGCTAGAGGCGGATGTTCTGCGTGGCGTGCGCATTTTCGGCGGTCCAGTTCATGGCGTCGAGGCCGTAGGCAGCGGCGACAGCGATGATGATGACCGCGATTGTCGCGAAAAGAAACTCTTTCATGGATGGCCTCCGGCCGGGTTCACTTTAATTTGGACCGCGCCGGGTGCGCGGGCTGCGAGGCTTGCTTTGGGTCGGCGACGGGTGCATCGCACTTTCGTGTCGGAGCACTCTGCCGGTCAGTTACTCTGCTGGTTGAACGTTGCTGCCCGACCGGACGGCCTCACGTACGACGCGCTGCTCTTCACGCATTTTTTCTTCGGCCCACAGGTCGTGGTGTTCACGCGCCCAGTTGATGTCGACGTTGCCGGAGGTCATGGCATCGATCGCGCCCTGCATGCCGATGGTACCGATGTAGATGTGGGCGATGATCACACACGTGAGGAAGACTGCGACAATCGAATGCCAGAGGGAGGCGTACTTTTGTTCGTCGATCGCAGAGACCTCGGTGGGCAGGCCGGCGCCGAACGTGTTGAGGAACGCGAACGTTTTCGCGAACATGCTGGTCTCGAAGGGGAACATGAGCGCGATGCCGGACATCGAGATCGAGATGCCGCCGAGTATGACGAGCCAGAAGAGGATTTTCTGGCCGGCGTTGAATTTGCGCGCCGAGGGATGGCCGTTGGTGAGCAGGCCGCCGCCTTTTGCGAGCCATTTGAGGTCCAGCAGAGTCGGCAGGTTATGTCTGATCCACATCACGAGGATCATGGCGAGGCCCAGCATGAAGGCGAACGCGACGTAGTTATGCGCGAGCTTGCCGTAATAGGCGGTTGCGGCGAACGCCTCCTTGCCGAAGAGGGGTATGAGGAATTCGCGGCCATAAAGGACGTTGAGGCCGGTCAGTGCAAGGACGATGAAAGAGACGGCGAGGAGCCAGTGGCCGATGCGTTCGATTGATGTAAACCGCTCGATGGTCATGCCAGCGAAGCCGTATTCGAGGCGAATGCGGCCGCGGATGAGAAAAAAGGTCGCGAGAAGGGCAGTAATGCCGGCAATTGCGTAGAGGCTGTAGCGTACAAGCGGGCCGTTGCGAATGGCGATCCACGAGTTGATGCCAGCCTCGTTGGCGGTGAGGTTGAGGGCACCGCCGCCGCGGCTCTCGGTGGCGGCAATGATGTCTTGACGGGTGCGCAGGCGCGTGTCGGTTCCGCGGATGAGTTGGCCGGCGCCGTCGAAACGCGGGTCGACCGCGGAGGAACCGGACGCACGATTTTGCATTGGCCGGAGTTGCGTCCAACGCTCGTTCGCCCGGTCGGTCAGCTCGCGCAGCGCCGCGACCTCGTGATGGCGGC
>CAZWCL010000081.1:0-10152 GCA_964632265.1 uncultured Hyphomicrobiaceae bacterium
CCGCTGATTAAGAGTCAGCTGCTCTACCAACTGAGCTATACACCCGTCCGTCGATTATCGAATTTTGTTAACGTCCCACAAGCCCTCGTGGATTGTCGCGAAACGTGCCGAATATCCGATCGGCGTCGGTAACACTGAAGGCTGCGCTCTGTCCAGCGCAATTGTGTCGCTCATGTGGTGGTGGGCGGGAGAGCTATTCCGGTCGCGGCGGCTAACGCTTCGATGTCAGTTTGGACGTGTTGGTGGAGGGCCACGCCATGGGCCAGTGCTTCGCGTTTCAGTGCGAGGCCGCGTTCGCCGGGAAGCCGCACCGGCCGGTCGCTGTCGATCGGCGGATTGGTGCGGCATGCATCGACGAGCCAATCAAGCTGATGGTTGAAGGCCGAGCGGCCGCCGAATGCCGCAGGATCGGTTGCGCGGACCATGACTGTCGCTCCCCAATCGTTTGGTTCATCGGCCCGGCCGAACGCTGCAAGCCCGCCGGTCATCGCTTCTACGAACAGGGTCAGGCCGAAGCCTTTATGGCCAGCGTCCATGCCGCCCAGAAGTTGGATGGTGCCCGGCGGTTCGTCGGCGAAAACAGCGGGATCGTTGGTCGGGCGGCCGGTGTTGTCCATGAGCCAGTCGTGATCGAACTTCTGCCCCGCGGCCTGCAGGCGGCCTGACATGCCATTTGTCGTAATGGACGTCGATACATCCACCATGACCGGATCGCTGCCGGTCGGAATGGCGTAAGCGACGGGATTCGGCGTGAAGGCGGCGCGCGTCCCGCCGAACGGCGCGACCGATGTTACGGAGGGGTCGGAGCTGAAGATCTCGATTACCATGCCGTTGCGCGCCGGCTTTTCCAGGTAGGCGGCCAAGCAAGCGATATGGCCTGACCGGCGGATGTTGATCGTTGCGGTGCCAAGCTCATTGGCGCGCTTGGCCGCCTCCTCGATGGCGCTGACGGTCAACCATGGTCCCGGTAGTCCGTTGCCGTCCCAAAGAAGGGCGGCGGGGTGCTCCGAGACGACCTCTATGGAGCCAGCAGGCTTCATTATTCCTTCGTCGATCTTGCGCAGATAGGGCCCCAGCAAGGCCAGACCATGAGTGTCGTGGCCGAGAAGATCGCCTTCGACGAGGATTGCGGCGACGATTCGAGCCTTTTCGGTGTCGACGCCGCGTGCCTCGAACAAGCGTGTTGCCCAGGCCCTGAGTTCTTGTGCGTCAAATCTCGGGCGGTCAGACATGATCCGTGGGTCCGGTTGCAAGATGCCTCAAAGCGTTCAGCGACTTTGGTACGTGTTCAAATCTTGGCACGCAAGTCGCTCACGAATTGTTTCGGTTGGGTGTCATAACGAATGGCCGGCTCTTCGATAAGAAATGCTGGCTTACCGCTTGACCTAGCATCAGCGGTGGCTTAATGAGCTTAGCCTTGCAGCGTATTTGATGCTCTGCACAATGCGGGTGTAGCTCAGTTGGTTAGAGCGCCGGCCTGTCACGCCGGAGGCCGCGGGTTCGAGTCCCGTCACTCGCGCCATGTCGTTTCGACTCGGCATCGATTTTATTTTTCATCAAGTTCATACACACGCGTAACGCTGCGGCGCTACGGTCGGGCAATCGTCGTGATCTCACCATCGGTTACGGTGAGGGCTACTTCACCACGCTTGATGCGCAACGCCTCCTCGCCGAAAAGTTCGTGCCGCCAGCCTTTGAGAGCGGCCACGTCGGGGTTGTCTTCCGAAGCGATGCGATCCAGATCAGCCGAGTCAGCGATCAGTTTCGTCGCCACGCGGTGGCGGGCCGCGCAGGCCTTGAGGAATACCCGCAATAGATCCGATATCGCAGTGGCCTCTTGTGAGAGCGTACTGCCTGTATTCATGCGCGGCACGGTCGCCATGTCGCGTTCGAGGCCCAACTTGACGACCGAGATTATTTCTTTGGCGCGGGCCGATCGCGCAAAGCCATCACTCAGAGTGCGCAACTGGGCGAGTTTTGACGAATCACCAGGGGCCTGATTGGCGATGTCGTAGAGGGCTTCATCGCGCAAAATTCGGTTGCGCGGTACGTCTTGAGACTGGGCCTCGCGGTCGCGCCAGGCGGCGAGTTCCATCATGATGGCCAGCGCACGGCGGTTCTTGACCCGCATCTTGAGGCGCCGCCAAGCATCATCAGGGTTGGCGGCATACGTCGCGGGGGCTTCCAGCGTCGCCATTTCCTCGTCGACCCAGTTGGCGCGGCCGGTCGCCTTCAATTCGCTCGCAAGATGTTCGTAGACGCCGCGCAGGTGAGTGACGTCCGCCAGAGCATAGGTAAGCTGCTTTTTCGATAGGGGGCGCCGGCTCCAGTCGGTGAAGCGGGCGCCCTTGTCAAGCTCGACGCCCAGTACACGCTTGACGAGGTTCACATAGCCGATTGACTCGCCGAACCCACAGACCATAGCCGCGATCTGCGTATCAAAAAGCGGTTTGGGAATGATGTTCGCTTTGGCGTAGATAATTTCGAGGTCTTGGCGGCCGGCATGGACCACCTTCGTCACGCTTTCGTCGGCCATCAGAGCGAAAAAAGGCTCGAGGTCGAGATCGGCGCTCAGCGGATCGACGATGAATTCAGCATCGGGCCCGGCTAGCTGTATCAGACAGAGCTGCGGCCAGAACGTGTTCTCGCGCAGGAACTCGGTGTCGACGGTTACGTAGGGGCCGTGAGCAAGGGCCTGACAGGCTGATGCCAGACCCTCCGTTTGCGTTATGACTTGCATGAACCGGCGTATAACCGAACGGAACAAGCTTGTCGCGTGCAAAAAATGCAAGCCTCGAACGAGGATCGTCCAGCCTGGCTGTTGCACGGGCAGATGTGGACGTGCCAGTTGACATGAACAGAGCAAAGTGCGCTTCTCGCGCCGTCTTTTCTGAAGCTGCACCCGTCTTCGATTCTTCGGCCGTCGGCTTGCTCTCAGATCGCCAATCCATCAGATCGCTAACTGCGAAGTGGCTGAAACTATGACCGAGATGACTCTGCATCGCTATCGCTCCCACACCTGCGGCGCCCTTCGCGCTGGCGATGATGGCCAGGAGGTGCGCCTCGCAGGGTGGGTGCATCGCGTCCGCGACCACGGTGGTGTCTTGTTCATCGACCTGCGTGATCATTACGGGGTGACACAGGTCGTCGCCGATCCGGACAGCGGCGCTTATGCAACCGCTGAGAAGCTGCGCGCGGAATGGGTTGTCCGGATCGATGGCCGTGTGCGGCGCCGGCCGCTCGACAAGGACGGCCAGTCGACTGACAACGCTGATTTGCCGACCGGGGAAATCGAGGTCTATGCGACCGCAATCGAGGTTCTCTCGGAGGCCAGCGAATTGCCCGTACCGGTGTTCGGCGAGCCGGATTACCCGGAAGAGTTGCGCCTTGCTTACCGATTTCTAGATCTTCGCCGGGAGACGCTGCATGCCAACATCATGCGTCGGCTCGCGGTCATAAAATCGATCCGGCGACGCATGGAAGATGCGGATTTCGCCGAGTTCTCAACACCCATTCTCACCGCTTCCAGCCCGGAAGGCGCGCGTGACTTCCTCGTCCCGAGCCGTGTGCATCAGGGCAACTTCTATGCCCTTCCGCAGGCGCCACAGCAGTACAAGCAACTTCTCATGATTTCAGGCTTCGACCGCTATTTCCAGATCGCGCCGTGTTTCCGCGATGAGGATCCGCGAGCGGACCGGCTTCCTGGTGAGTTCTACCAGCTTGATGTCGAGATGAGTTTCGTCGAGCAGGACGACGTGTTCGCTGCGATGGAGCCGGTTATCCGAGACGTCTTCGAGGAATTCGCCGATGGCAAAGCCGTAACCGGCGAGTTCCCGCGTATCCCCTACGATGAGGCGCTCCGGAAATACGGGACCGACAAGCCCGACCTCAGAAACCCGATCGAGATGCAAGATGTCACCGGGCATTTCCGAGGGTCCGGGTTTAAAATTTTTGCGGGCATGATCGAGAAGGACGACCGGGTTCGCGTATGGGCGATCCCGGCGCCTGGTGGCGGGAGCCGAGCCTTCTGTGACCGGATGAATTCGTGGGCGCAGGGCCATGGCCAGCCGGGCCTCGGCTATATCATGTATCGCGAGGGGGAAGGTGCTGGACCCATCGCGAAGAACATCGGTGATGAGCGCACCGAAGCGCTACGCGCGCAGCTTGATCTCAAGGCTGGCGATGCGGTGTTCTTCGCTGCCGGACGGCCAAGCGATTTCGTGAAGTTTGCAGGTGATGCACGGGATCGAATCGGAACGGAACTCGGTCTCATCCAGACGAGCCGCTTTGCACTCGCCTGGATCGTCGACTTCCCGATGTATGAGTGGGACGAGGACGCCAAAAAGATAGATTTCTCCCACAATCCGTTTTCCATGCCGCAGGGCGGGCTCGAGGCGCTGGAGGCTGCCGGCGATGACCGCGATGCACTGCTCGCGCTCAAAGCGTATCAATACGATCTTGTGTGTAATGGCTACGAGATCGCGTCGGGCTCGATCCGTAACCACAAACCCGACACGATGAAAAAGGCGTTCGGCATCACGGGCCTTGGACCGGAGGTTGTCGAAGAGCGTTTCGGCGCACTCTACAAGGCGTTTCAGTACGGCGCACCGCCGCACGGCGGCATGGCGGCGGGTATCGACCGTATCGTCATGCTTATCGTCGGCGCGCAGAACCTGCGTGAAGTCACGCTCTTTCCGATGAACCAGCAGGCTCAGGACCTGCTCATGAATGCGCCGTCTCCCGCCGCGCCGGAGCAGTTGAAAGAACTCGGCCTGCGGGTTGCGCCGGGCGTCAAGAAGGAGCCGTGACGGCGTTTCCGTCGTAGGTGACTTTTCGGTTACGGCGCGTGCCGGCCAGAGCAACTGGCCGGCCTCTCCGCAGCCGCGGCTGTGGCCGGCCAGCGTTCCCAATTAAGTCCCTGGCGGGAAGCTGGCGCGAGCATTGTTCAGAATGCCTTGAAACTCTCGGGCCGATGCTTGTTGCGGACCTTGAAGTCTGAGTGCTCGGGTTCACGCTCGTTCGGCACGTAGAGTTCGCGGTCAGGATGCATGCCGCCGCCTTGGGTTGCAGGCACGGCGGAGCGGCGCATGCGGTTGAGGAGCCGTGTGTCGGCTGCACCGCAACCTGGGTGTATGCCGCCATTGCCGTCGACGATTTTTTGCCAGGCAGTTTTTCTCTCTGCGAGGGTGGTCTCATCGTCGAGTGCCGGGGCGCTGATCTGGTTGGTGTTGAGGTCGACGATGATGTCGTCACCATCCTCGAGGAACGCGATCGGGCCGCCGATGGCGGCTTCCGGGCCGACGTGGCCGATAACGAGTCCGACCGAACCGCCTGAGAAGCGCGCATCCGTCATCAATGCAATCGTTATGTCGCGCTCGCGGCAGAGCGTTGTGATACGCGAGGTTGGATCGAGCATTTCAGGCATACCGGGAGCGCCGCTCGGACCTTCGTAACGGACGACGACCATATCGAGGTCATTGAAGCTGTCGGGCTCATCTTCGAGCGCGGTCAGGAGGCCGCGTTCTCCCTCGAAGATGCGGGCGCGGCCTTTGAAGACGTTGTTTTCGAGACCGGTTTCGACGCCTGCGAGCTTAAGGATCGCACTGTAGTCCGGCGACAGATTGCCGCCGAGGACACGCAGGCCGCCGGTTGGTTTGTAGGGCTTTTCGACCGGATAGATAACAGTACCGTCGACACCTTTGGTTTGCAGGCGCGCGATCTGGTCTTTCAATGTTTCGCCGGTGCAGGTCATGACGTCGCCGTTCAGGAGACCGGCGTCAAGGAGTTCCTTGGCGATGACCTGGACACCGCCCACCTCGTCGATGTCGACCATCGAGTATTTGCCGTAGGGACGTGCATCCGTCAGAACCGGAATGACGTGCTCCGACCAATGGTTAAATTCTTCCGGTGTCACAACATCGCGCCAGAAATTTTCAAAGCCGGCGGCGCGTGCAATCTCCGGGGCATGCAAGACGACGTTGGTCGAACCGCCAATCGCCATAGCCGTGATCATGGCATTGCGGATCGAGTCGCGGCCGACAATGTCGCGCGGGCACAAGTTCTCGGCGATCAGATTGTTGAGATAGCTGACAAGCTCAGCTGGGTATTTTTCGAGGCGGCGTTTGTCATCGGATGGCGGGGCAACCATGTGCAGCGGCTGCATGCCGGCAACGCCGATGAACGTCTGCATCGTATTGTAGGTGAACATGCCGCCGCAGCTGCCGTATCCCGGGCAGGCCTCGCAGGCGATCCGCTTCTTATATTCGTCGTCGGCGTGACCGGCGACCTGATAGGCCGTCACGAGGTCGATCGGTTCGCCGGTCGCAGAATCCGTTCCTGGCCGGATCGGACCATCCGACATGATGATCGACGGGCGATTATGCTCAAGCAGGGCAGCGAGCGTGCCGACTGGCGGCTTGTCGCAGGCGACGACGGCAATGGTGCCTTCCAGGCCGCTTGCGGAGAGGTGCTCGCACAAGGCATCATTTGTGACTTCACGGCCGATCAGCGAATAGCGCATCTCGCGTGTGCCGTTGCGGATGCCATCGGATGTGGCGATGGTGTATTCAGGCTGAACGAGACGCGCTTTCATCCGACCATCAGTCTGGGCGATCCGGTCTCGCAGCGCCTCGTGTATCGCCTCGACCTTGGCTTGCACGCCCATGTAGCACTGGCTGTCACCCTTGGTGCCAACGACGCCGACGGACGGCTCGTGAATGAGATCGAGGTCCGTACCGAGCTCCCTGGCGATCCCGTAGACCTGAGAGTTGCGGCCGGGATGGTTGTCGATCAGGACGGTTTTGGAGTTGGACACGTCGAATTCTCCTCGGGCGATCATTTTCTGCGGCAGGTAGGTGGAGCGTGGCGCAAATGTCTGCACCGGCCTACTCCGGGCTTTTGCTACGGTTTGGCGCAGAAAATCCGTTTCTGCAAGCGCCGTTGATGTGGTTATCGCGATCGATCCGTCATGCGACGAGATTGAAAACTTTAGCCTTGCCGCCGCCAGATCCGACGATAGGCTGGTCTCATGGCTTCATGGGATGGCATAAGATCCATTGTGCGCAATCAGCTAACCCGCGGTTTCCTGCGTTGGTGGGCATGCGGGTTGTTCGTCGTCGGGGTGGCGTTTTCCGGCCCGGTGATTGCCCAGCAGCCGTTCAAGCAGTTCGAGCGCCAAGTGGACCTTGAGTTAGTGCTTGCGGTCGATGTCTCGCTTTCAATGGATAGCGACGAGCAGAAACTGCAGCGCAACGGTTATGTGGCCGCTTTCAGAGACCGGGCGATCCACAAAGCCATTCAAAGTGGTCCGAACGGACGGATCGCCGTCACTTATTTCGAGTGGGCGGGCGCGGGGATACAGGCTGTGGTGGTGCCGTGGCGCATTATCGAAACGCCTGACGATGCGATAAAATTCGCTGATGAGCTCGAGGCTCAAACGATACCGCGTGCCGTCATGACTTCGATATCGGCGGCACTCGACGTGTCGCGCATGTTGTTTGGCAAATCTCCCGTCAAGGGATTGCGAAAAGTCGTCGACGTCTCGGGAGATGGTCCGAACAACTCCGGTGGCCCGGTCGAGGGCGCGCGTGACAAGCTCGTCGCCGACGGAATAGTCGTCAACGGACTGCTATTCAAATTAAACGCGGTGTCGGCGCCTACAGCTACTTCGATCTCGCGGATCTCGACCGCTACTATGCAGACTGCGTTATCGGTGGGCCGGGATCATTTGTGCTCTCGATCAAAAAGAAGAGCGAGTTCGCGACCGCAATCCGCCAGAAGCTACTCCTTGAGATCGCCGGACGGAGGCCTGCCGCCGATCCGGCTCGCATAATCAAGGCGCAGGCATCATCACGCGGCAACAGTGAGCCGAAATATGATTGCCTGATCGGCGAAAAGATGTGGAACCGCTATCTGCGTGACCGTGGCGACCAGTGGTAGCCACGGGCTCGGCCATTACTGTTGTTGCGGTCTCAAGCGCCGGTTGCCTCCATGGCCTCCAACTCGTCGATCATGCCCTCGATGACGGCCAGGCCTTTATGCCAGAAGGACGGATCAGAGGCATCCAGACCGAACGGCGCGAGCAGTTCGGAGTGATGCTTGGAGCCGCCGGCCGCCAAGAGCTCGAAGTACTTCTGAACGAAATCGGGATGTGCATCCTCATAGAGGGCAAACAACGAATTCACCAGGCAATCACCGAAGGCATAGGCATAGACGTAGAACGGTGAACGGATGAAGTGGCCGACGTAGGCCCAGAAGAACTCGTATCCAGGCTTGAACTCGATGGCCGGACCGAGGCTTTCAGCCTGAACGCTCATCCACAAATCGTTGATCTGTTCGGGCGTCAACTCGCCTTCGCGCCGCGCCAGGTGCACTTTACGCTCGAACTTGTAAAAGGCGATCTGGCGTACGACCGTGTTGATCATGTCCTCGACCTTGCCGGCGATCAGCGCTTTGCGCTCCTTGGGGTCGGTGGTTTCCTTGAGCAACGCTTTGAAGGTCAGCATTTCACCGAACACAGAAGCCGTCTCGGCAAGGGTGAGGGGGGTTTGGGAGAGCAATAGCCCCTGCTTGGCGGCAAGTACCTGGTGGACACCATGGCCGAGTTCATGAGCCAGCGTCATCACATCGCGTGATTTGCCGAGGTAGTTGAGCAGGACATATGGATGGACCGAAGGCACGGCCGGGTGTGAAAAGGCCCCGGGGGCCTTCCCGGGACGGGTTGGCGCATCAATCCAACGCTTGTCGAAGAAATCCTGTGCGATCTCGGCCATCTGCGGGTCGAAACCGCCGTAAGCGCCAAGCACCATCTGGCGCGCTTCCGGCCAGGCGATGACACGTTCAGGCTTGTCCGGCAGGGGGGCGTTACGGTCCCAGTGGGCCATCACGTCCTTGCCGAGCCACTTGGCTTTCATCTTGTAGTAACGGTGCGAGATCGACGCGTATTTTTCCGTGACCGCATCAACCAGTGCTTCGACCACGGGGCCTTCGACACTGTTGGCCAGATGGCGGCTGTCGGCGACGTCTTCAAATCCACGCCAATCGTCGGAGATCTCTTTGTCCTTGGCGATCGTGTTGAAGATCAGCGTGAAGGTGCGGATGTTCTCCTGAAATGTCGTGGCAAGCGCCTCAGCGGCCGCTTGGCGACGGCTTTCCTTCGGGTCCGTCAAGAGATTAAGAGTCGGCTCCAGCGCAAGCGGTTCGGCCTCGCCTTCAACATCGAAGCGCAGCGCCGCCATGGTATCAGCGAACAGCCGGTTCCAGGCTCCGGACGCCGTTTGTGATTTGTCGGTGAAGAGCTGTTCAAGGCGCTCGTCGAGCTGGAAGGGCTTTTCTTTGCGTAAGTCATGCAACCACGGCCTGTAGTGCGCGAGCGATTGGCTTTCGTCGAGAGCCTTGTCGAGAACCGCTTCGTCGATCTGGTTCAATTCGAGTTCGATGAAGATCAGGTTCCGGGAGACATCGGTCAGCGCTGCAACGGTGTCGCCGTAGAACTTGGCCCGTGCGCCATCAGACTGATCGCCGGCGTAATAGAGGCCCGCGTAGGTGCCGAGGCGTCCCATGAGTTCAGCAAGGTCCTCGTAGGCGGCGATGGCTTCGGCGAGTTTGTCACCGTCACTGGCTATTTCGACAAGTTTACCTTGGTAGTCTCCCTGAAGCGTCGCAGCATGGGCCCTGGCTTTTTCGATGTCGGCTGCGATCTCCGGGGCATCCGGGCCAGCATAGAGGTCGCCGAGGTTCCATTCGGGCATATCACCGAGTGCCGCATTCGGTCCGCTGCCGCTTCCGTCGGGTTGCTGGGTCAACAGGTGGTCGAGGCGAAAGGAATTGCGTAGCGGCATGGACATAACTCCGGAAGCTCCTTCTTATGCGGTTGAATGCGGAATGAAAGCGCGGCTGTCACGCCCAACTCCTGGGACTTGGCGGTGATTAGCGCTTCAATCAATAGGTGACTGTCGCGACTTGAGTTTGTTTCATGCGTCATTGGCCGGGTTCGGGCGCATCAGTTCGTCACGTACGAGATCATCATCGGTAAGCGCTGTTGCGACAAGGGCGTCGAGCAGGGCTGTATCGGTCTCGCTCATCGCCATTGAAATCTTGAAAGGGGTGGTACGTGCGGCCAGTTCGCCGCGGTGGTCGTCGTAGCTCAACAGG
>CAZWCL010000082.1:0-10090 GCA_964632265.1 uncultured Hyphomicrobiaceae bacterium
AGCGCGCGATATCGTGCTGGAGCTCGCCAAGCAGGTGGATGTCGTTTTTGAGAACTATCGGCCGGGACAGCTCGAGAAGTGGGGACTTGGGCCGGAGGTGTTCGAGGCCGTGAAGCCTGGGCTCGTGATGGTTCGCATCTCGGGATATGGGCAGACAGGTCCTGAAGCGCGCCGATCCGGCTTCGGCGTGATCGGTGAAGCGCGCGGCGGTATTCGGCATCTGACGGGGTATCCGCCAGAGGTCAGTGACTTGCCGCCGGTGCGCAGCGGCATCGCCATTGGGGATGATATATCGGGGTTTTACGGTGCTATCGGTGCGTTGGCGGCCGTTATTGACCAGCGCGCGAGCGGAGCCGACAAGATCCGCGTTGTTGACGTCGCACTCGACGAATCGGTCATGACGTTGCTCGAGGGCATGCTGCCCGAATATGGCAAACTCGGCCTCGTCCGCGAGCCGACAGGTTCCTGGGTGTCGTCGGCTGCGCCGTCGAATGCCTACAAGTCCAGGGATGATGCATGGGTCCTTGTTGCGAGTAATTCAGATCCGCTTTTCAAGGCGCTTGCAGGGCTTATGGGCCAGCCTGAACTCGCGGATGATAAACGCTTTATAGACAACCCCTCGCGTGTGGAGAATGTCGGCGAACTCGACCGCATGATCGGGGCGTGGGTTGGGCAACAGACCGCCGACGAGGCGCTCGCAAAGCTTGATGCCGTGAATATTCCATCGAGCAAGATCTATACAATCAAGGATATCGCCGAGGATGAGCAGTACCGCGCGCGCAAGATGGTGACCGAGGTCGAGGACCGTCACTTCGGCACCGTGCTTCATCCCGGCGTCGTGCCTGTTGTCGCTGGACAGGATCGTGACGCGCAAATCCGTTGGACGGGTCCGGATGTGGGCGAGCACACCGACGAGGTGCTGGCCGACCTGCTCGGACTGGATGCCAAGGCGATCAAAACCAAGCGTGAGGCCGGCGTTATCTGATACGGTGAACTGTTTTCGAAATGTGAGGTCATCCAATGTTTGTTGTTGTTGTGTTTTTCGAAGCCAAGCACGCCCATGTCGCCGAGTTCGAAGAAGCGATATCGATCAACGCCAAGGCGTCGGTCGACAATGAACCCGGTTGCCGGCAGTTCGATGTCTCGCGATCGCCCGACAACGACGCGTCGTTTTTTCTTTATGAAATCTACGACGATAAAGCCGCCTTCGACGCGCATGTGGCCAGCGAGCACTTTCAGCATTTCGACCGTATGAGCGCGCCTTGGACGGCGGACAAAAAGGTCATGACCTTTGAGACGACCAGCCTCAACAGGGACTGGTAGCAGGCCCGCGCCCCCTGCGCCCAGGCATCGCGCCTGATCAACTTTTGCGATGGCGGACCGCTTAGAGCGATCATGCGCTTGCCCCGGGCTGCCCGCCGGCCCGTGTCGCGCCTGGTTAGCCCTATCCTCGGGATGAGCTGGAAGCTGGCTGATCGCGGGGCCGGCGCCTGACCGACGCGGGCCCGCGCGTTCTGATCAGTCGGCGCGTGGCACGTCAAGGCGATGGACGATGCCGTCTGTGTCCGGTTTCCAAGCCGGGTATTTCTTCATGACCATTGGATCATGACCGGGCACGACGTTGCGCATGTTGCCATCGGCGAGTTCCGTGAGCCGGTCGTAGCTCTTAAGCGTCGCCTCAACGTCGATCGTGATGAAGAAGGGTTTGCGCTGTTCGAAATTCTCGTAGTAGTGCGCGGCGTCGGCTGCGACCACCACGGGGCCGTTCTCGGTCATGACGCGCACACACTGTAAACCCTTTGAATGGCCGGGGACGTGATGCACAGTGATGCCCGGTGCGACATAACCATCGCCGTTGTGGAATTGAACTCGGCCGGAATAGATGTGGCGGACCATGTCACATACATGATCGGCGGTGAACGGGCCCTTCATAGCGTCTTCGCACATACACGGCCCGGTGGCATAAGCCATCTCGGCTTCCTGAATATGGAACCGGGCCTCAGGGAAATCGTTGAGAGTTCCGGCGTGGTCGAAATGCATGTGGGAGACAATCAGATTGTCGATTTTGTCGGCGTTGACATCGATCTTTTTCAGGATCTCTCTCGGGCGCATGTCTAGTTGGCGTCCGCGCAGCGCCGCTTCCTTTTCTTCGAAGCCGGTGTCGACAAGAATGGTGCGGTTCTCATTGCGAATGACCCAGACATAGTAGTCAATGGGACCGGGGCTGGCATGGTCGTCATCGGCCATGAAATTGAAATAGCGCGTGCGGTTGGCCTGTCCGCCGTATCTGAGCGCCAGGATTTCGTAGGTTTCGTTCGGCATTGTGGCGTCATCCTCCGGTTATCTTCGTCGTTGTCCATGATGCGCGTTCCGTGCGCGCGCGTCGAGACGCTTACTTGATTACGCTGATCTTTCGGCGGATAGGGTCTGGTTGAGGTCGCATTAAGTGCTCACTGGTTCGGTTGGTGGGGAAGACGGGAGATGAATATGAGCAGCAATTTCAGTTTCCTGCAGGAGTTGTTGACGACCGTTGCTGATACCAGCCGCTCGTTTCTCCCCGGTCGGATGTTTGCCGAGACGGATGGCCAACGGGGCCTGCAGGCGCTCGTCGATGCCTTGATGTCGGGAAAGGGGGAAGCTTCCGGCATGGCGATCGCGCACCAGTTGTTGCGTCACTATCGCGAACTCGACGATGACATGCGCCGCGTCTTCTTCCAGTATCTTGCACAAGTGTTGCAGCCGGACCCGGCTGTCGTGCAGGCAGCCGCCGAGGCTTACCGGAATGATCCGGTCGACGCTCATCTGAAGGCGTTGCAGAGGGCCGTGGAAAGCCCGTGCCAAGAATTTTTCCGACGCCTTAACATGGCGCCCGGGGCGACGGCTGAGATCGTTGCGATGCGGCGCGAGTTGCTCGCCCATATGCGTGATGAACCAAGTTTGCAGGCCATCGATCGTGATCTGTTTCACCTTCTGCAATCTTGGTTCAATCGCGGATTTCTGGTGCTGCGCCGGATCGACTGGCAGACGCCGGCGGCGATTCTCGAGAAGATCATAGCTTATGAGGCGGTGCATGAGATCGACGGTTGGGAGGACCTGCGCCGCCGCCTGGAGCCGGCTGACCGCCGATGTTTTGGGTTCTTCCATCCATCGCTGGTGGATGAGCCCTTGATCTTCGTGGAGGTCGCCCTGACCGACAGTGTGGCGGGCAATATCGCAAGCCTTATCGATCCGCCGCGCGACACCGTTTCGATGACGATGAGCGTGAAGCCCACAACTGCGGTTTTCTATTCGATTTCGAACTGTCAGGAGGGGTTGCGGGGCGTTTCGTTCGGCAACTTCCTCATCAAACAGGTCGTCGATGAGCTCAGCCGAGAGTTTCCCAGCCTGACGACGTTCGTTACGCTTTCCCCTGTTCCGAGTTTTGCGCGATGGCTTAACGAGCAACGGCAGGATGACAGCGAGGCGGGGATCCTCAACTCGACCGAGCGTGAACTGTTGAAGTATCTAGACGAGCCGGCGTGGTGGGCAGACGATACCGCGGTTGATTTATTGCGCGAGCCTTTGATTGGGCTTGCTGCTCATTATTTCCTTGACGTGAAGGGGCGGGGTGGCAAACCGCTCGATCCGGTGGCGAGATTTCACCTTGGCAATGGGGCGCGGCTCGAACGCATCAACTGGATGAGCGATCTTTCCGAGCGGGGGCTCGCGCAGTCGTTCGGGATCATGGTCAACTATCTCTACGATACACGAGAGATTGAGGCGAACCACGAAGCGTTTGCCAATGAGGGGACGGTGGCCGCGTCTCGGGTGGTGCGGGGGTACCAGCGTTCACGCGTGCGCGGTTCAAGTGAGAAGTCCACACTGCCAACGCTCAGGTTGTCCGGTAACGGCTCCTGAATAGCCACGGCAGACGGGGTTGCAGCGGTTGTTGTCTTGGAGCGGACTATGTGGCTTAAAAGGATGCGCTATCGCTGCCGCCCACAGAGCGCCGGCCGGATATATCTCGGATAGCGTATTATTCTTTAATGTGCGTGTTTGAGGCTACATATGCGTTACGGTGACGATGATCGCGAGAGCGGAAACGTAGAAGACCGGCGGGGGCGCGGTGGCGGTGGCATGTTCCGCTTTCCAGGCCGATCAGGCCGCGGCGGTCGTCGGGTGCGTATTCCCTTTCCGAGGGGGCGCGGCGGCGGACGCGGCGGCTTCAGCATTACAACGTTGATCGTCATCGGCGTCGTGATGTGGCTGTTCGGGTTCAACCCGCTCAAGATGCTGACGGGTGGAGGCGGCATGCCGGATGTTTCAGGCATGCCACAGATGCCGCGATTTGATCGGCCTGCAACGCAGCCAACCCGCAACGATGATGGGTTCCGTCTACCGCGGCAGGGCACGCAAGCCGGCCGCCAGAACCGGCCTGATGACGAGCTTGCCAGCTTTACGAAGAAGGTGCTGGCTGACACAGAAGACGTGTGGAACCGCGTGTTCAAGAATTTCGGCCGTGACTACCGCGAGCCGAAGCTCGTCCTGTTCTCAGGCGCAACGCGAACCGGTTGCGGATTAAGGCAAGCTGCAATGGGCCCGTTCTACTGTCCGCTGGACCAGACGATCTATATCGACCTCAGGTTCTATCGTGAATTGCGAGACAAGTTCCGCGCGCCAGGTGACTTTGCCCAAGCCTATGTTATCGCGCACGAGGTCGGCCACCATGTCCAAAAGCTTCTTGGAATTGCTGATAAGGTGCTGCAACTCAAACAGCGCTATCCAAGCTCGGCGAATAAGATTCAGGTTCGTATGGAACTGCAGGCGGATTGTCTGTCTGGTGTCTGGGCCAACCTCAACGACCAACTCAATAACCGGCTTGAGCCAGGTGACATCGAAGAAGGTCTGAACGCCGCCAATGCGATCGGTGATGACATGATCCAGAAACGTCAGCAAGGCTATGTGGTGCCTGATGCGTTCACGCACGGGACGGCTGCTCAGCGTGTCCGGTGGTTTCGTACCGGTTATAAATCGGGGCGCATGGACAGTTGCGATACCTTTAACACGGATGAACTCTAACACCACTTGATAACTTTATTAGGGCGGTGTTGCGGCGACCCAGTAATGCAATGACGAGGCTGCGCCGACCTGTGCGGCGCGCCGCCGGGGTCGGCAGGGTTCAGAGTGGTTGGCCGGCGTATTCGGTGACACCGCAACTGATTCGGCGGGATCTCAGGTCGGTGCATACACGATCCGCTTCGCTACGGTTAGGGAGCGGGCCCGCGACCAGGCGAAAGCTGCCTGTCGATTGGTCGACGATATAGCGCGGCTGATAACCGATGAAAGCGTCGGGATGGCGGCTCGTGAGCATCAACCAACTTGCTTTCAGGCCAGTGACCGACGTGGCCGTCGACAGAGCAAGAGCAGCAGCTGGTGGCGCTGCGACCGGTTTCGGCTTGACCTTTGCTTCGCCGAACGACGGCGCGGCCACGCTATTGCTGGCTATGGGGTTGGCCGCGGGGGGCGCAGATGGTTTCACCGGGGCGGTCGTGGTCGCGCCTGTCCCATTGAGTAACAACGGCTGGCCCGCTACATTCGCCACACGTTGCGCGGGGGAAGTTGCCGCGGCCTGCTCCGGGCGGTTCGTCTGCTCAGGGAAAACGCTCGGTACTGGCGGCACGCGACCGGCCCTCAGTGGCGACGTCGCGAGATTGCGCCCCGGGCGGCGTCGCGGCTGAGCCTGGACATTTTCCTTACCATTGTTCTTTGAATGAGCATTTTCCCGACCGTTCTGCGGGCCTCTATAGGCTGGTGCGGCCGGAACCGTTGCCTGCTCGCTCGGCGGCTCCACGGCTGCTGGTGTTTGCGGCGTCTCATCGGAGCTGCGTAGCGACGACGTCGTTATCGGGCTCGTGCCGGCGGCATCCTGGTCAGCGTTGAAAGCCGGTTCGGAAGCATTCGGTCTCGTCGTATTGTCGGTTGCGGCGTTGCGTTGGCCGGTTTCGGTTTGTGCGCTGCGCACTCTCGCGAGATCATCGCGTAACGATGCTACGGTCTCGCTCAGCGTGCGAACCTCGGCGTTGAGCTGGTCGCGATCCAGGGCTGCGCGACTCGGCTCGTCGTTGCTCGTCGACGGTTGCGGTAGAAACTTGCCACCCACGTCGGGGTTGAGAGCAAATATCGTCATGTACACCAAAGCTGCGCCCGCGAGGGCGGTCCACGAGAACATGTACAATCGCCAAAACGATGAGGAGCCGCGGCGCTTAGGCGGAACGTGCAAATCTGACATCTCTTAAATCCCGAACGGAAATTTCCGAAAGCTCAAGAGACGCGAGCGCAACAACCCTGAATACGAATCCGGTTGCATTAAGCTGCGAGAACTGCTGTCGGTCAACGTGCACGGCTCGCCGTGGGCCGACGTGTTGTGGAAATTGCGAAACGGCCACACAGGTGTGGTTTGATTGTCGCCGTGGTTTTGAAACCTGGCCCGCCAACACCGCGACAAAAATGGTGGCTGCCGGCATGGCACAGATTTTGCGCGGAGCGCTTGTGGCCCCGGCCATTAAGCAAGGATTCTACGTGTTAGTGTACACTGCGTCCTGAGCTGATGATAACAGTCGCAAAAATTTCCAGCTTACAGAGCACTATTTTTTGGCGGGGTGGACGACGTATGAGCCAAACAGATGTTTTGACGATCGTTCTGGCGGCAGGCAAAGGCACTCGCATGAAGTCGCGTTTGCCGAAGGGATTGCACGAGATCGCCGGACGTACGTTGCTCGGCCACGTGATCACGGCCAGCCAAAAGGCTCTGCCAGGAGAATTAGCCGTCGTGGTCGGCCCCGATATGGCGAATGTCGCAGATGAAGCGCGTGCGCTCGCGCCGGAGGCGAGAAGCTTTTTGCAGCCCCACCAGCGTGGCACCGCGGATGCTGTTCTCGCTGCGCGCGAGGCAATCGCTGGCGCGCAGGATGTGTTCGTGCTGTTTTGTGACACGCCGCTGCTGCTGGCGAGCACGCTGTCGAAAATGCGCCGGGCTCTCGATGACGGCGCCAAGGTCGCGGTACTTGGTTTCGAGGCCTCGGACCCGGCGGGTTATGGGCGCTTGTTGACCAGTGATGCCGGTGAACTGACGGCGATTCGGGAGCATAACGACGCAACTGACGCAGAGCGGGCCGTGTGTCTGTGCAATTCGGGTGTCATGGCTTTTCGCTGTCCGGATCTGCTGCAAATCCTCGATGAAATCGACGATAATAATGCAAAGGGCGAGTTTTACCTCACCGACGCCGTCGAACTTGCCCGCAAGCGCGGCCTAAAGGCGGTGGCGGTTGCGGCCGATGAGGAGCAGCTTCTCGGGATCAACGACCGTTTACAGCTCGCGGCGGCGGAGGCTGTATTTCAGAAGCGCCGCCGTACTGAGGCCATGGCGGAAGGGGCCACGTTGATAGCGCCCGAGACGGTTTGGTTTTCGCACGACACGGTCGTTGGACGTGATGTCGTGATCGAGCCCAACGTATTCTTCGGCCCGGGTGTCAAAATCGGCGACGGTGTTCATCTAAGAGCAAACTGCCACATCGAAGGTGCCGAGATTGGCGAGGGCGCGAAGATTGGCCCCTACGCGCGCCTGCGGCCGGGGGCAAAACTCGGCGAAGACGTTCATATCGGCAACTTTGTCGAAGTTAAGAATGTTGCGATGGGACGTGGGGCCAAGGCCAATCATCTGGCGTATCTTGGTGATGGTTCGGTCGGAGCCCGGGCGAATATCGGCGCTGGGACGATCTTTTGCAATTACGATGGCTATTTCAAGCATCGCACAGAGATCGGGAGGGCGGCTTTTGTTGGCTCCAACTCGGCGCTTGTTGCACCCGTTCGGATCGGTGATGGCGCTTTTATCGGTTCAGGAAGTGTCATCACAAAGGATGTGCCCGAGAATGCTCTTGCGCTCGAGCGGTCGGAACAAACGGTGCGCACGGATTGGGCTGAGAAATTTCGCACGGTGATGGCGCGGCGCAAGGCGCAGTCACGATCGAACAGTTGAAACAGTATTGGGCACGAAGTTGAGGCGTAAAAGTGTAACGCTTCGAGATCATTATTGATTTGCAAAGAGCAATCAGGTCGCTGCACGAAGCTGCGGCGAGGACATTCGAGGAGATTTGGACATGTGTGGCATTGTCGGGATCCTTGGTAAGGCTGAAGTCGCTCACGATATTGTAGATGCTTTGCGGCGGCTCGAATATCGCGGCTACGACTCGGCTGGGGTTGCAACCATCGTTGGCGCCGGTCTCGAACGCCGCCGCGCGGAGGGCAAGCTGCGCAATCTGGAAGCGCGTCTTGCCGATCAGCCGCTCGCGGGGCGGGCCGGTATCGGACACACGCGCTGGGCGACACACGGTAAGCCGACCGAGAGCAACGCGCATCCTCACATGAGCCGTCGGGTCTCTGTCGTCCACAACGGCATCATCGAGAACTTCCGAGAACTGCGCCAGGAGTTGATCGCAGCCGGCCATCTATTCGAATCCGAGACCGATACCGAAACGGTCGTTCACCTTATTACGTACTACCTCGATGAGGGCCTGGATCATCTCGAGGCGGTACGTCGTGCAGTGAGCCGATTGACCGGAGCGTTCGCGCTCGGAATCATTTTCGCGGACGATGATGACCTGATGATCGCGGCTCGCCAGGGCAGTCCACTCGCGATTGGACATGGTACTGGCGAGGTTTATGTGGGCTCCGACGCCATTGCGCTGGCGCCGTTCACGGACAGCATCACCTATCTCGAGGAAGGTGATTGCGCGGTCCTGCGTCGCGATCTTGTTGCAATCTACGATCGCGACGGGGAGCCGGTGGGCCGGTCTCGGATACAGGCAGTGGCTGGTGCGTTGACGGTGGACAAAGGTAATCACCGCCATTTCATGCACAAGGAGATCCACGAGCAGCCCGAAGTGGTGAGTCATACACTCGCCCACTACATCGATATGTCGGCACATGAAGTTGCAATCCCGGACCTTGGCGTTGATCTCAGCGGTGTCGACCGCGTGACGATTTCTGCATGTGGCACAGCTTACTATGCGGGGTTGGTTGCGAAATACTGGATCGAACGATATGCGCGTGTGCCCGTTGAGATCGATGTGGCGTCGGAGATGCGCTACCGGGAAGCGCCCCTGACGAAAGGCGGGCTTGCGGTGTTTGTCTCGCAGTCGGGCGAGACGGCGGACACGCTTGCGACGCTGCGCTATTGCAAGGAGAACGGCCAGCGGATTGCGTCGATCGTGAACGTCAGGACCTCGACGATCGCGCGCGAGTCCGACGCCATTATGCCAACGCTGGCTGGGCCGGAAATCGGTGTTGCTTCGACGAAAGCGTTTACATGTCAGCTTTCGGCGCTTGCCTGCATGGCGATTGCGCTCGGTAAGGCGCGTGGTGAAATAGATGCTGAGCGCGAGCAGGAACTCGTTGCTGCGCTTATGGAAGTACCGCGGCACATCTCGTCGATTATCCGTTCGGAGACGAATTATGTGGCGCTTTCCAGTGAGCTCGCGAAGGCGCGCGACATCCTCTATCTCGGGCGTAACATCTCATTCCCGATTGCGATGGAAGGCGCGCTCAAGCTCAAGGAAATTTCCTATATCCATGCCGAAGGGTATGCTGCCGGCGAACTCAAGCATGGCCCGATCGCTCTCATCGATGAGAACGTGCCCGTGATCGTCATCGCGCCGAAAGACGCTTTGTTCGACAAAACGATTTCGAACATGCAGGAAGTCGCGGCACGCGGTGGGCGCATCGTCTTGGTGTCGGATGCAGAGCCCGGCGAGGTTGGTGACGAGGTAATGCACCACGTGGCCATGCCTACGGTTCATCCGTTCGTCAGCCCGATCGTCTCCGCCGTACCGATCCAGTTGATCGCGTACCACACGGCTGTGTTCATGGGCACCGATGTCGATCAACCGCGCAATCTCGCCAAGTCGGTGACTGTGGAATAGTCTAGCTAGCCGTGCATTGTTTCTCACTGCCGTTTGCCTCGTTCGGGTGTCTCGCCTAGCCTTTCGCAGGCTAGAGACCTGATTCGATAATCCGAATGGGACGGGTGGGATGATGCGACGGTGGATGACTGCGG
>CAZWCL010000083.1:0-10089 GCA_964632265.1 uncultured Hyphomicrobiaceae bacterium
TGCGACCCGGCGCCGAGGCGGCACAGCCGTCGATCACAGCGTCGAAGTCATGGTCAGCGCGAACTTTGAACGGGGCTTGCCGGATGGTCCTCGCCAGCCGCCGCGATATCCGTATGCCATCTAGTGGCAGCGTGCCGCGGAATTCAGGATCGATCCAATGCAATTCGTCGCTGTCGGCACTCTCCGCCATGGGGAAAATACCGCAAGAATATGCCTTGAGCAAAATATCCGCCGAGATTTCATACAACGGTTGGTCCGGTGATTTCACCATTTCCAGCGCCCCTGACGGCCAAGGCCCTCAACGCAGTCGTCGTGGCCGACACGGCGCGACAGCGTCACGCCTGCTCGTGAGTGTTAGCCAGATAGTTCTCGAGCCAGTGAATGTCATACATGCCGTTTGCAACGTCAGACTGGGCCAAAAGTTCGCCGAACAGCGGAATGGTCGTGTCGACGCCGTCGATGACGAATTCGTAAAGGCATCGGCGGAGACGCATCAGGCACTCATTGCGCGTCTTGCCGTGGACAATCAGCTTACCGATGAGGCTGTCGTAGTAGGGAGGGATGCGGTAGCCCTGATAAGCACCCGAATCGACACGCACGCCGAGACCGCCAGGTGGATGCCAATACGTGATCTCGCCGGGTGAGGGGCGGAACGTGCGTGGATGTTCGGCGTTGATGCGGCATTCGATAGCGTGACCGGAGAACGTGACATCGTTCTGGGTGAAGCTCAGTTCGGCGCCGGCGGCGATCCGGATCTGTTCGATGACGAGGTCAATGCCGGTGATCATCTCAGTGACGGGATGCTCGACCTGAAGGCGCGTGTTCATCTCTATAAAGAAAAACTCGCCGTTCTCGTAAAGAAATTCAACGGTGCCAGCACCCCGGTATTTCATCTTCATCATAGCGTTCGAGACAATTTCACCGATGCGGGTGCGCGCGGCATCGTTAAGGGCCGGTGATGGCGCCTCTTCAAGTATTTTCTGGTGGCGACGTTGCAGCGAGCAATCGCGTTCGCCGAGATGGACAGCGTTGCCGCGACCGTCGCCAAAAACCTGGATTTCGATGTGGCGCGGTTTGCCGAGAAACTTTTCGATGTAGACGGCATCGTCGCCGAAAGCGGCCTTGGCCTCCGAGCGTGCGGTCATGAACGCATCTTCGATGTCGTTGTCGCTCTGGGCGACTTTCATGCCGCGGCCACCACCGCCTGAGGCCGCCTTGATAAGGACGGGATAGCCCATCTCAGAGGCGATCGCCTGTGCCCGCTCGACGCTTTCGACGGCGCCTTCCGAGCCAGGCACCACGGGAATCCCCAGGCTCTTGGCGGTTTTCTTGGCAGCTATCTTGTCGCCCATCGTGCGGATGTGCTCCGACGTTGGGCCGATAAAGGTGACGTCGTGTTCTTCGAGGATCTCTGCGAAACGCGCGTTCTCTGACAAAAAGCCGTAGCCGGGATGAATTGCGTCAGCGCCGGTGATCTCGCAGGCCGTCAACAGGCTCGGGATGTTGAGGTAACTGTCGGCGGCGGGCGGCGGGCCGATGCAAACGCTCTCGTCGGCAAGGCGAACATGCATCGCGTCTGCGTCAGCCGTCGAGTGGACAGCGACTGTGGCGATCCCAAGCTCCTTGCAGGCGCGCTGAATACGCAGTGCGATTTCACCACGATTTGCGATCAGGATTTTGTCAAACATTTCCATCGGCGTCAGGCGGCCATCCGGTTTACTCGATTACTACGAGTGGTTCGCCGAATTCCACCGGCTGGTTATTTTCGACGAGAATACGGACGACCGTTCCGGATTTCGGAGCCGGGATGTGGTTCATAGTCTTCATCGCCTCGATAATCATCAACGTCTGACCCTGGGTCACGGCGCTTCCGACGTCTATAAAATTGGTGGCACCCGGCTCAGGCGCCATATAGACGGTGCCGACCATCGGCGATTTCACGGTTCCTGGATGAGCGGAAGTATCGATTAACGGGGCCGAAGCATCGGCCGGCGCTGTAGCCAGCGGAGGTGCGGCCGCCGCCTCTGCGGGGGCCACGGAGGCGACGGCCGTTGCCGTAACGGCACGGGCGACGCGTACCTTCAAACCGGACTTCTCGATTTCGATTTCGCTCAGTCCGGTCTCATTCAGCAGCTCGGCGAGTTCCCTGATAAGGGTTTGCTCGCGCGATGATGCTTGATCATCTTTGTCTTTATGGTCTTTCGCCATGGCCGTTCGTTTGACACCTCCGCGCGTCTGGCTGGATCGGTAAACGCCTTCTGCCGAGGCTATACCGAATTACTCGCCTTCAACGCCGTTCGCTCATGTGCGCGGCGGACGCCGGCCGGGAGCGATAACAGTTTTACCCAGTACTGGGAAGACGCTCAATTTCGGCGACGATGAAAAGCAGAATATATACGCATCGCCGAACGCTACCGCACCGCAGATCAGA
The DNA here is from genome assembly GCA_964632265.1 of uncultured Hyphomicrobiaceae bacterium. GTDB lineage: Bacteria > Pseudomonadota > Alphaproteobacteria > Rhizobiales > Hyphomicrobiaceae > CAJQQK01. The sequence continues at coordinate 2,432 of CAZWCL010000083.1, forward strand.
CCCTTCTGATCTTGTTCTTGATCCTCAGCAAACCTTGCAACCATCCCTGCGTACTTCAGCTAACGTGCCGATAATATTATCAGCCGGTACGTAGCCGAAATTGATTTTCGAATCGATGATAAAACCCGGTGTGCCCTGCATGCCGAGCGCCTGGGCCACGCGGGTGTTTTCAGCGATGATCCGATCGTACTTGGCATCCTGCATTTCACGCTTCAGGGCCTCGACGTCAAGTCCGACGGTCTTGGCAATGTCCATCGTGTTCGATGTGGTAACGCGCTCCTCCTTCATAAGCGCGTTGTGGAACTCCCAATATTTGCCCTGCTTGATCGAGGCGAGGGCGGCCTTTGCCGCAAACGCCGAGTGCTCGCCGAAAATCGGGAACTCTTTCATGACGACGCGGACGTTTTTGTCCTGGGCGGTAAGCTTGTTTACTTCATTCAGGGCGCGCTTACACCAGCCGCAGTTGTAATCGAAAAATTCAACGACAGTGACGTCGCCCTTCGGATTGCCGGCCACGTAATCGTGCGGCGAGCGAAAGATCGATGCCTGTTCGCTGAGCAGAACCTTTTGCTGGTTGGCCGTTTCCTGTTCGCGCCGCTTAACCTCGAGCTTTTGCGAGATCTCGACCAAGACCTCGGGGTTTGCGAGGAGATACTCGCGCACGATCTCGCCGATTTCGTTGCGCTGATCGGCGGAAAAGCCGCTGGCAGACTTGCTGGAGGCCAGCTCGACAGTGCCTGTGGCTGCTGCTTCGTTGGCGAGAAAACGAGCAGATTTAGGCTCGACCGGTGTTGTCCCAATGGCTTTTTTTGAAGCCTCGGCGGCGATTGAAGCCGATGACTTGATCTTGGCGGAATCGGCGCCGGGTGGCGAGGCGGCGACGACCGGTGCGGGTGGGCCACCGGCGAGGGCGGAAACGCCAAGGGCGGCCGCGAGTAAAAGCGGTGCAGCCAGCAGGGCTCCGCGCGGTTTCGTCAACGCGGCCACCAACGTCGACTTCGTCTGATCCTGAGCCATGGCGCTTTCGGTCTCCATTGTCATCGGCACGGTCAATTGTTCGCTGCCGCTTGTTCATATCTCGGTGCTCTTGATCCCTTCGTCAATCCACGAGACCTTGAAGCACAAGTCGTTCGCATCAAGAATCGAATTGAAACTCAACGCCGCTCACGGAGCAAATCGCGATGCACCGGTCAATTCTCGGCTTTAAAGGCTATTACCTCTTCCATGCGGCGCCAAGCCGGCGAGCCACGTTTCAGTGCTGCACGGGCCCGTTTGGCGAAGACCTTCGCCTGCTTGAGATTGCCTGCGGCAAAGTGCGACTCGGCGATGGCGGCATCAGCTTCGGGGCGCCGACCCAAACGATAGTAGGCATTCGCCAATGAGCGGTAGGTGCCGGGCTTGGGGTCCTCCGCGACGCGATCGTCACGTACGGATCGCTTAAGGAGGGCTAGGGCGTCTTTGGTGGCCGGATCGGTCTTGGTTGCGAGCAGGGCATTGGCGAGCTGAGTGCGGATCAGGGATGAATCCGGATCGAGTGATAACGCCTTGCGCAGATCCTTAGCCGCTCTGATAGGCTTGCCGGAGCGCATCTGAAAATCACCGCGCAGCTCCCAGAAGTAGGGGTACTTGGGTTGCATCTTCAGCAATTCATCGACCTGGCGGAGTGCGCCGGACAGGCCGTTCTGGCCGCCGCGGAAGAACGTGGCAATGGCCCGGGCATAGCGGGCGGGTATCGAGGTATCGGTGCGCGGGTAACGATTGAATACGGTCGCTGGCGATTCGAGATAACCGGAGAGCTTGGCGCGCATCATGTCATGGCGGAGTTGCATGCGCGGCGTATCACGCTTGCCGAAGTTGCGGCTTTTCTCGGCACGGTCGCGCAGCAGCTGGATGCGGTGGGCGGCGACCGGGTGGGAGCGCACGAAGGGGTCCTGATGGCGTGCGGAGACAAACTCCTGGCGCTGAAAGCGTTCGAAGGTCTCGAGCATGCCGCGCCCGGACTGGCCGGTTGCGTTAAGATAGCGCAGGCCACGCTGGTCCGCCGCGGATTCCTGGGCGCGCCGCTCGGCAAGCAAGGAGCGCATGACAAGCTCGTCACCGGCTGTGATCGCCGCACCGCCGCCGCCGGCGATTGCCGCACCAATGCCGAGAATACGCATCAAGATGAGTTTGGTTTGATCGCGTCTAATTCGCTCGCGCAGGGCCGCCATGTCGCCGCCGGCAATGTGGCCGGCCTCGTGGGCGATGACACCGATGATCTGGTTGGGCGTCTGGGATTGCATCAACGCACCGGTGTGGACGTATACGTTACGTCCGTCGACAACAAAGGCATTGAAGATGCTCGAGCGGACAATGCGCATCGTAATGCGCCCGCCGCCCAAACCTGCCGCTTCGAAAATCGGAGAGGCGTAGTCGTTCAGTAGACGCTCTATTTCCCGGTCGCGGATAAGGGGCAGCCCCTGCGCGTCGGCCTTGGGCGCGGGCGCCACGAGCGCGGCGAAGGCCGCACCGGCCACCAGCGCGACCGCTCGGCCTGGACGATTGACACGGAGGTTGGCTTGCCGCGACACGGCGGTCATCCTATGCGGCGGCGCGGCGCTGGCGCCGGCGTGCTGCTCTATTGTTGCGCTTCTCGTAACGATCGTTCGTGGCTCCCTGCCCGCGGTTGATCGCATGATGTATCTTGATGCCGGACGCGGCAGCTTATCACAGCCGCGTCCGTGCGCCTCCTGCTGCGGGAGCGCGGTACTACTGATCTGAAGCTTCAATCTGAATTTAGGGCGAGATCGTGACGCCGCCCGAATTGTTTGTTGTGCATGATGTGATGATACGCCCAGCGCGGCGGGCACACAACACGGCGTACGGTAACGATAACAGGAGATAACATGACAGATCCGGCACCATCGATTAAACGGCTTGGCGCCACACGCAGCCAGATTGCCTCGTTTATGGTTATGGATGTGATGGCAGCGGCTGCCAAGCGGGAAGCTCTGGGCGAGCGGGTAATCCACCTCGAGGTTGGCCAACCGGGCACGCGGGCGCCAAGCGGGGCGCGGCGGGCAGCGCAAGCGGCGATTGATGCCGATCCACTGGGCTATACGCTGGCGCTCGGCATGCCGGCGTTGCGCGAGCGGATCGCCCGGCATTATCAAGATTATTACGGTGTCCAAGTAGACCCCGACCGCGTTGCCGTGACGATGGGATCGTCAGCGGCATTCGTTTTGACGTTCTTGTCGCTGTTTGATGAGGGTGATCAGGTGGCGCTGCCCTCGCCCGGCTATCCCTGCTACCGCAACATCTTGAAAGCATTGGGCCAGAACTATGTGACCCTGGAGACATCGGCCGAGACGCGCTGGATGCCGACGGTGGCACAGATGGAGGAGGCGGGACCGGTTCGGGGGCTGCTGGTTGCCAGCCCCAACAACCCGACGGGGACCATGATCGAGCCGGAACGGCTAGCAGCGCTGGCGGCGCACTGCGATGCGAACGGTCAATGGCTCATATCGGACGAGATCTATCACGGGCTAACGTATGAGCGGCCGGCCGAGACCGCGCTCAAATACAGCGACCGGACAATCGTCATCAACAGTTTTTCGAAGTACTTTTCGATGACGGGATGGCGGATCGGCTGGATGGTGGTGCCCGAGGCGCTTATCGAGACGGTGCAGCGCCTGGCGCAGAACCTGTTCATCTGCGCGCCCGCCATTTCGCAGGCGGCCGCGCTCGGGGCCTTTGACAGCATCGATGAACTCGAGGACAACCTGGAGGTCTACAGGGCCAACCGAGAATTGTTGCTGGCCGAGTTGCCCGGCGCTGGCTTCGACCAACTCGTGCCGGCCGACGGCGCGTTCTATCTTTACGCCGATGTCGGAAAGTACACCAACGACAGCCTTGCATTTTCGCGTCAAATGTTGGCGGAGACAGGGGTCGCGGCCACGTCCGGTTTCGATTTCGACGAGACGCGCGGCAGCCGCTACCTTCGGTTCTCCTATGCCGGCACGACCAACGACATGCACGCGGCGCTGGAGCGGCTCTCAGCTTGGAACCGTCTGAAGGGCTGACCGCAGCAAATGTTACCGCCAGCGATTGATGCCTGCAGCCAATAGTTGCCCGGTCAATGCCGGCGGCTGAGCGCAATGGATTCGGGCAAGGGCGCCTGGATGGCAAAACAAGCATGATTTACGTGTTACTAACGATAATGCAACTATAAGTTGTTTTGTCGCCTTGTTTCACCGTGAAAGTAAATCGATGGTGCCTATTCGGTCCGGTCTTGTTTCTGCGATCGCACTGCTGCTTGCGGGCTGCGCGGTGAAAACTGCCGACAGTACGAAATTCGATTCTATGGCAGCCTCTCGGACGAGCGGCATGGGCCATGATGGCCTGACTTCGCAGCCGCTCGCGCCCAAAAAGCCGCAGCATGTGCTCGGGGTGCCCTATACGATCCACGGCCGCTGGTTTCGACCGGCGCATCAGCCTGAATACAAGGCGCGCGGTATCGCAACACGGCTTGGGCGCGAACTGAACGGGCGCCGGACCGCAAACGGCGAGCTGTTTCAGTCGTCGAACTTGTTTGCTGCCCATCCGACGTTGCCGTTGCCGAGCTACGTGGAGGTTCACTACCCCCGAACCGGACGCTACCTGACGGTGCGTGTCAACGAGCGCGGGGCCTATGAGATCGGGCATGTGATTGCGGTGTCGGCGCGTGCCGCCGAATTGCTCGGGTTTCACCATCTGGCGGAAGCGCGCGTCGAAGTCCGCTATCTCAGCCCGGCGCCGATCCGTCACGCCGGACGTGATCATGATCGGCCCACTAGTCGATGAAGGCTGGGTGCGACCGCCAGAGTTCGGCGATTTTTGCTCTGGCGCCCGCGTCCAAGGGGCCCTTCTCAACGGCACTTAGGACCTGTTCGAGATGGTCCGGTTCGCCGATGCCGACGACGATCGTCGGGAACTGTTCGTAGGCGAGGCCGAAACGTAAGGCCGTCTCGGCGCGGCTGCCATGCGCGGTGCCGATCTTTTCGAGAAAGGCCTGGGCGCGTTCTTCCTCCTCGCGATCGGCGGCGTTTTCGGTAATGGGAATCTCGCGGCCGTGGCGTTCGTCAGTAACGAGGTGGCCAGCGGCGAAGATGCGAATGCCCATGAGCCCCATGTCTTGCCGGGCACAATGCTCGGCAAGGCGATTGAAGTTCGTGGAATTCCAGCTGTCGGGGACGGATTCGACGGCGGTCGGGTTGAGGGCGTTGATGTAGACCTGGGCGACATCGAAGCGACCGCTGTCGACCACAACCTCGAGCGCCGCGGGCTCACCCAGCGCCGTCATGCCAATATGATCGATGAGACCCTCGCGACGGAGATTATCGAGGATATCGGCGACGCCCTGCTCTTCGAGGACCTCGTGAGGGTAAAGCTCGCGCGGGCCGCGGCGGACCGGCTGGCGGTTGACGATTCGGTTGTGCAGGATCAACAGCTCGACCTTGTCGAGCCCGAGCCTTTGCAAACTGGCCTCAAGCGAGCGACGGATCTGACCGGCTATATCACCGGCAGACTGGTCAAAACCGAACTTGGTTGAAATGCGCGGGCGCGCGCCGTCGAGGGTATGGAGCCATTGACCGATAACCGTCTCAGAGATGCCATCGCCGTAGGCGGCGGCGGTATCGATCCAGTCGATACCGGCGGCCAGAGCACGGTTCAGCGTGTTGAAGGCCGTCTCGCGCGGGGCGGTGATCAGGTGGCCGCCCACCCATCCGCCGCCGTAAGTGACGACGGGGATGTCGAGGCCGGTGCGTCCGAAACGGCGGCGGGGGACTTTAATCATCGATCGTCATCCTTCTCACTGAAATCAATCGCGGTTACCGATGAAGATCGGCTTGTCGAGCAAGCCACTTTTCTTCGGCAGATGGAGACACCCTCAGGCGGCTTTTGCGGATGCGAGGCCCCAGGCGTCGGCAAGGGCGGTGTAACTGTGGTGGCGGACAGTTTCATCATAAGCCCACGTGACCACCGCCATTTCCTGGACTTCGAGTTCGGCGGCGAGCGCACTGATGCGTTCAGCGACCGTCTCTGCCGTGCCGACGAACGCGGCATCGCGGTAAGACTGCATGCGGGCCTTATCGGCGTCGGAGGCCGGTTGGGCCAGCGCTTGCTCAGGTGACATCAGCGGTTCGAAGATGCCGCGATCGCGCTGCAGGCGGAAACGGGCGCGCGGGGCGAAGTGATAGGCGGCTTCCTCCTCGGTATCGGCGCACAGAGCAAAGACACAAAGCGCCCCGTTGGGCGCGGGGTGGCGTTCGCTTGGGCGGTAGTTGGCGCGATAGAGGCGCATGGCCTGGGCGCCGGCAACGCCATCGGAGAAAAACCACGCGAAAGCGTAGGGCAGGCCGAAGTAGGCGGCAACCTGTGCGCCATAGTCGGAGCTGCCGAGCAGCCACACTTCCGGCACGGTTTCCCCGGCGGGATAGGCCTTGACGGGGCGAAAGCGGTGGCCCTCGGGCAGGTCCTCGCCCTTCAGCCAGCACATGAGATCGCGGACGTCATTGGGAAAGGCTGCGGCGCGCTCGTTGGCAAGCGGGTGGAGCGCAAAGGCGGTACGCCCGTCAGAGCCTGGCGCGCGGCCAAGTCCAAGGTCGATGCGGCCCGGTGCGATGGCATCGAGGACACGAAACTGTTCCGCGACTTTCAGCGGCGAATAATGCGGCAGCATCACGCCGGCGCTGCCGATCCGGATGCGACTGGTCGCCTGGCCGATGGCTGCGAGCAGGACTTCAGGCGCGGTACCGACGATCGTTTCGTTGCTGTGATGCTCGGAAACCCAGAAGCGGGCATAGCCGAGGCTTTCACAGTGCTGGGCAAGAGCGATGGTGTCACGGATAGTCTGGCCGTGGGGACGGCCAACGCAGGCAATCGACTGATCGAGGACGGAAAGCTTGACCATGGTGCGGTGTTCTCCTGGTCGAATGGCGGCCAGTTTGTTGTGGACCGGTGTGGTTTGTGGCGGTTATCGCATAGCCCTAGTTGCCACGCCAATCGAGATGGCTTGACGGCAATACGAACCGCGTTCTCTATCGCGCCCGAAACGCGGGCTCAGGTCGAGCCGTTCGAGCGCCGTTGACCAGGTGCGAGGGCGGTTTGTCCAGCCCTCAATGCTCCAGCAGGTTTGACAGGGACTTTAACAAAAAACATGACCAGCAAGCTCTTCTCGCCGATCCCGCTCCGCGGCCTCGAGGTCGCAAACCGAATTGTCGTGGCGCCCATGTGCCAGTACTCCGCACATGATGGCACGCCCAACGACTGGCATCTGATGCATCTTGGCCAGTTTGCCGTGGGCGGCGTCGGCCTTATCCTGGTGGAGGCGTCCGGGGTCGAGCCCGAGGGGCGGATTACGCCGGGATGCACGGGACTTTATTCGGATGAGAACGAAGAGGGCATGGCGCGAATTATCCGGTTCGTACGCGAATATGGGCATGCCAAGATCGGGATACAGCTCGGCCATGCAGGACGCAAAGCCTCGGCGAAGGTGCCGTGGCAGGGCGGCACGGCACTGGCCGAAGAGGAGGGGGCGTGGCAGACCGTGGCACCGTCGGCGCTATCCTATGCACCGGGCTGGCATACGCCGGAAGCGCTTGGGGACAACTCCCTGGCGCGGGTCCGGCAGGCCTATG
>CAZWCL010000084.1:0-10087 GCA_964632265.1 uncultured Hyphomicrobiaceae bacterium
TTTCAGTGTCGAACCGGATGTTTGTGGTCTCGCTCGCATTGGCCGGACTTGCAGCGGCCTCGCCATTGGAGCCAGGCTCCGGCGAGGCCTTCTCGGTGCCGGTATGTGGGCTGTCCTCATCTGATGAGGGGGGCTTTCGATTGCCGGTGTCGTCGCGGACATCAGCGTCCGCATCCCGGTGAACTTCTGTCCGGCTCGGCGCAACCGTCGGGATATTTGCCGGCGCCACGCCCTCGGGCATTTCGATCAGCGGCGGAATTGGCTCGGCGATCGACAATGTGGTCCAGGCGCAAAGTGCAGCGGCCGCAAAGGTCAAACTAATCAGAGGCGCGCGCGCCGGTCGTTCGTCGCTTCGTCCATTACGAGTCTGCACATTAGTCCCCTAACTCCAAGGCCGACGATCCTCGTTCATGCGAACGAGGCCGGAAGGATGCCCCGCTCGAGCAGACCTTTCAACAGCAACGTCGTGCAATCAACGGAAAGTCGAGCAGGTGTGGCGGCGAGGGTTTGCGCACAGGTCCTGCGAGAAAAATTTATCGCCTGAGAGGGGGCCTACTCGCAAGTGCACTCAAACGGCAACCGGGCTGGCGTCCTGCCTGGGTCGAGACCAGTTCAGATCGCAAAAGTCTCTATAATCGGTTCCGGGAAGACATTTTGTGCTTGCCGTCGAGCAAGTGTTCAAGGTGTTCGATGGTGCCTCGCAGAGCGCGGACATCTATCTTGAATTCGCGACGTTTCGCATCCTGTTTGTCATCGCCCGCGACATCGCTGCCATCCCGCTTCCGCGTCGTGACTGAAATAAAGGTGGCAGGCGGTAGCGCCGTTACCTTGGGGCGGCCGCCCGCGGACTTCTGGTCCGAACCAGCCGTTTTCGTTGCAATTGAACCAGTGGCCAGACGCTTGCCGGCGCGCTCGATCTCCAGGAGCCTGAGGTCGTAATCGCGGCGCATTATGTCGTACACGCCACCAAGATGCATGCTGCCGCTGTCGTATAGCGCCTGCCCCTTCGCCAGTCGCGCAATACCGCCTTGGACAATCCACTTGCTTTCGAAGTGACGAAGCGCCGTCTGACCATGGAGAGCTCTTTCGAACACTTTTACCGACATTGTTTCTGCCGGCTCATCGGAGCGGCTTTCTGCAAATTCGGCTAGTCTAAGGGCCAGATTACCACCTTCCGGCAAAGCGAAGTCGAACCGTCCGTTCAGATCCGCGACGATCTCTTGTACGCTTTCGCCTTGCGAGTTCAGTTGAGCCACCAGAACGCCAGGTCCACTCAGCTGGGCGTGCCCCGTCAAGGCCTTCAGCCACTTTGCAGTATCGATATTCTCGATGCGTCCACGCAGAGAAAGCTTCGGAATGAACCGTTTGAAATCAATCGTCATTTGGCCCATTGCGCGCGCGCGCCCGAGCGACACTTCAGCGATATCGGCGGTGAAACGGCCGTCATTCATGGCAATCGATGCAGCCGCCGGCCCAAGCACCGTTTTGCCGACGAGCATCGACTTCGCGGAGATGCGAATGTCGGCATTTATGTGCGCGCCTGCCGGCCGTGCCAGTGTTGACACAAGCTTATTCCACCAATTCCAAACAATCGCGCGGCGGCCCGCGACGTTTGCCGGCAAATAGGGAGCGACGTCTAGTTTCTGAAAGGCGAGCGTCGAAGTAATCAGCGCCTCTTCATCCTCCGTCTTGAGCGAAACCGTACCCTCCCCGGTACTGTTGCCGACGGTGACGCTTGCCCGGTCGAAGGCCAGCGTTGATCCGCTCCACCGCAAAGGCCCTTCAATCGAAACGTTCTGGACGGCCGTACTGATGGGCCATGTCGTCCCGAGAGCGCTTGCCAAACGATCGGTATTCCTAAGATTTATCGTCGAGGCGCCGGCTAGTTCTGGGCTTTTCTCCAGTGAAAGCGTGCCATCATAAGTGAAGTCGAGAAGGGTGGATTTGAATTTGAGCGATAGCCGCAGCATTCCGCTTTCATCGATCGGGCGGCTGACCAGAATGAATTTGCTGCGAAGGCCGCGCCAGAAGCCTTCACCCTTGGCCTGCACGGCTCCGTTGGCCGACGGCACGATCCCGACCGTAGCCCGCGTCACTCGCTCGCGGTGCCCATCCGGCATCGTCACAACGAGCGTGCTGTTTTTCATGTGAAGCCGTCTGTAGCGGCCTTCCTGTAGCGCTGCTGCCAGTGGCGCGGCAACCGACGGAACGCCGTCTGCAAATAGCCTGTCCGGCCGGCCAACGCCGATCTCGACATCCGACAGCAACAAATCGGCTGTGCCGGCGGCCAAGTGGGTAGCGGCAGCCTCCGCTGTCTTGATGATGTCTTTTGCGGCCATGAGCGCGATTGATCCGCCCGATACGGTGAGGCCGCTCGAGCGCTCAATAAGCAGTGTGTTGGTAATTTGGTATTTATCGTGCGGCGCAGCGACAACACCAGCGCTGTCAATCTGGAATTGATCCCCGTCGAAACCGAGAATTAGTGGCGTAACGATTCCCACGACCAACCAGAAGCTGATCGCGATGATCATCCACGGGCGACGTATTCGTGATTTGGCTTTGCGCATCCTAAACGTAGTTCTCTTCGCGTTGAACGGGACCGTTCCCAACAAGCACTACGACTGAGCAATTCTGGACGCTAGCTTACGCTGACGTAGGAGGCTCGTACCTCTCCTTACGCTCAAACTCGCTGTGCCGAATTCCCCCGCAACGCGCCTCGGCGACTCACATTGTTAACGGTTTCGTATTCCGAGGGCAACATAGAGCTTGTATGTGACATATGTGCGATCGCTGAATTTCTTCGGGCGTATCGGCTGGCAACAGCCTTGATTCTGCACGCTTCGCACGAGCGCCTTGTCGGTTCAGCGCTATGCACTTTATTGCTGTGGAAAACGTCCAGGGAGCGCAACAAGGGGCGCCAGGGAGTGCAACCGAGGAGGGCGGCCGCCGTTCATCGCGCCAGCCTCAGCCGAGGCGCTTGAACGTGGCGCAACCGTTTAGGCGGGGTCCATGGGGAGCCGCCTAAACAGCTATTTCAGCCAGAGTATCTCGAGCGATGCATGGGGATCGACGCGCGTTGCTACGCGACGAGCTTGGCCTCGGTAGCCTTGCGCACTTCATCCATCGTCACGCCATCAGCGAGTTCGACCACCTGGATTCCGTTCGCGACAACATCGAAGACACCGAGGTTTGTGATGATGCGGTCCACAACGCCGCTGCCGGTCAGAGGCAGCGAACATTCCTTCAGGAGTTTGGACTCACCCTTCTTGTTGGTGTGATCCATGATGACGACGACTTTAGGCACGCCCGCCACCAGGTCCATAGCGCCGCCCATGCCTTTCACCAGTTTACCGGGGATCATCCAATTCGCCAGATCACCCTTTTCGGAAACTTCCATCGCGCCGAGGATCGACACGGCAATGTGTCCGCCGCGGATCATGGCGAAGCTGTCGGCCGACGAGAAGTACGACGTGCGATCGAGTTCCGTAATGGTCTGCTTGCCGGCATTAATCAGGTCGGCATCGATCTCGTCTTCCGTTGGAAACGGTCCCATACCGAGCATGCCGTTTTCTGACTGCAGCGTAACGTCGATCCCTTCGGGAATGTAGTTCGAAACCAGCGTAGGGATGCCGATGCCGAGATTAACGTACATGCCATCTTCGAGTTCTTGGGCGGCGCGTGCCGCCATTTGATTGCGATCCCAACCTGCCATGGGCTTTAACTCCTAGGTCCGTGAGCCGGCCTTCACAGAAGGCTGCGGGCTTTATGAAAACAACTTGATTTGCGTTGGTCACGCTGCTCAGGCGGCTCGGATCGTGCGCTGTTCGATGCGCTTTTCGTGTTCGCCCTTTATAATGCGGTTCACGAAGATGCCGGGCGTATGGATCTGGTCCGGGTCGAGACTGCCGACTGGCACGAGTTCTTCGACTTCGGCAATGCAGACCTTGCCACACGTCGCGGCGACGGGATTGAAGTTGCGCGCCGTCTTTCGGTAGATCAGGTTGCCCGCCTCGTCGCCCTTCCAGGCTTTCACGATCGAAAGGTCGGCGAAGATCCCCTCTTCCATGATATACGTTTCGCCGCGGAAATCTTTGTGTTCCTTGCCTTCGGCAATCAGTGTGCCCACTCCGGTCTTCGTATAAAACCCAGCAATGCCCGCGCCGCCGGCCCGCATGCGTTCCGCCAGCGTGCCTTGCGGGTTAAACTCTATCTCCAGATCACCGGCAAGATACTGGCGCATGAACTCGTCGTTTTCGCCGACATACGATGAAATCATCTTCTTGACCTGCCGGTCCTGCAGCAAGAGCCCGAGGCCGAAATCATCAACCCCTGCGTTGTTGGAAGCAATTGTCAGGTTCTTGACGCCGGCTTCACGGATCGCGCTGATTAGATTTTCCGGAATGCCGCACAAGCCGAAGCCGCCAGCCGCAATCAGCATGCCGTCCTGGACGACATCATCAAGAGCCGCCTTGGCACTTGGATAGACTTTTTTCATCGCGTTTCTCCGCCGTCATTCGGTCACCAGCTTGCGCGCGTCGTCCCGGGCTGGGCACCGGATTTCACTGCGGCTGCAAGTAGCGCTTTTGTGACGGTGCGTAAAGCGTGCACGCCGCCGCCCGATAACATGCGATGGTGCGAAAATCGGCTCACTGATCCGCCGGCCCGACATAGCGAACATTGACGCGCGCCGTGCCCGCGCGCGCGTAACCCAGTCGACGCGCGGCGCGATGAGAAAGATCTATGATCCGCCCCGCCACGAACGGCCCGCGATCATTGACGCGGACACGCACCCGGCGTCCATTGCCGAGGTTTGTAACCTCGACAATCGAAGGCAATGGCAGTGTCGGGTGGGCTCCCGTGAGCGCATCGCTGTCGTAGACTTCGCCATTTGCGGTCGGCTTGCCGTCGAAGCCGGGGCCGTACCACGACGCTACTCCGTTGCGTGAATAACCGGGCTGGTGGCGCGGAACGTAGAGACGCCCCCGGACGCGGTAAGGCTTGCCAAGCTTGTATCGATTGCTGCGGCGCGAAACTGGCCGGCTGTAAGAAACCACCCGCGACGATTTTGTGGTTATCCCCGCTCGCTCGAACCTGGAAGTTCCTGATGAACACGCCCCCAGAGCAAAAGCACAGGCAGCGACCGCGGCAAACACCGCGATGTGTGCGATCCCTCGGCAGAACACGCCTTCCGAGCGGCACATTGAGCCCGCGCAGCTTTCCTCGACCATCGCCGTGGTCCCCCGCCTGAAAGTCTCCCCCAAAAGGCGGCCGCATGGCTGGCACGGGCCACCTTTGAGCCAAGACGATAGTCCGGTGGAATGATGAACGCGACGACTTCGACGAATCGCGGAAAACAAACGCTTTACGATTTAGTCGGCAGTTTTCACAAAAACCGGCGATTGTCGGCGTTGTTAGGGTGCGCTCTATCTTTTGATCGGCACAGGCGCCGGCGGCACGATTGGAGCGGCATCGAGCACGGTGCGGCATTGCTGAGGCAGGCGGGCGAGAGTCACCGGGAGGCGCTTCCTCCTCTTTTTTCGCTTCGGTTTCGGTTTCGGCGGATCGGTAAGTAGGCGAAACCAGTAGTCAATTTCGCGGGTGCAGCCCGTTGCCCCCGTGGTGGGCTTTTGAGAATGGCAGTTCGGCGACCCTTCAGGGCAGCCGATGCGCAGGTGGAAGTGATAGTGGTGCCCCCAATACGGCCGAACCTTCGCGAGCCATGCACGACTGCCGCCAAGTTCCTTGGCGCCATCACAGAGCGCCTTCTTGATCGCGGGATGGACGAGTATCCGCTCGACCTGCGGATAAGAGGCCGCCCGCCGTATCAGTCGGACATGCGCCATCGACCAAATGCGTTCATTGACCGAAGTCTTGGAGCCCAGCATGGAAGTCGCCGAGAGTCTCTCCCGTTCACGCCGGCTGAGGCGGCGATCGGGCATCGGTGTAAACCAGATGTCTGCGTCGAGACCAACCTGATGGCTGCGGTGGCCGGTCAGCATCGGCCCGCCGCGCGGCTGTGCGAGATCGCCAACGAGAAGGCCGGGCCAGCCGTCCGATTTGCGCGCTTCTTTCGCAAGGCGCCGCACGGTCGCAACGAGTTGAGGATGTCCCCAATTACGGTTGCGCGAGAGGCGCATGGCTTGCCAGGCCGGCCCGTCCACCTCAAGGCGTTCACCGCCGGCGAGACAGCCGCGGCTGTAAAAACCGATCGCCTGTGGTGCGAGCGGCGCCGCCCCGCGCTTACGCCCGAACAGCTTCCTGGCGGGCATTTTCTCGCGCGGATCGACCTTGTTCTTGACTGGCAGGACCATCGCTGGCGCCTCGGGCGTCCAAGACGACGTCTGACCGAAGGCCGTCGGCGCGGATAAAGGGACGAAGGCGAAGTCGGCGGCGATCGTGGTTGCGATGGCCGCAGGCCGGGCGGCACGAAGCGTTAACGCCGTAGCTGAAATCGAAGCTGAAACCATAGTGTCTCTCCCTCATCCCGACTGATCGCCATAGCATTTGTCGAGATTGAGACAAGCCGATCGACAAGGTCATGCGGCGCACGGTTCGCCCGCCGTAAGGCCCTGGTACTCCTCAAAGCGGCTCGCCGGTTCCAGGCGAAGAGCCCGGTTTTGACCAGGGCGTATTCGCGGGTCATTGACGCAAGTTCAGTGCCCGTGAATGTAGTTTTCAAGTTGCTGAATGACGAACTGCTGCTCGCCGATAATGGCCTTCACCAGGTCACCGATCGAAACGATGCCGACCACTTTGTCATCGTCATCGAGAACAGGCAGGTGACGAATGGTTTTGCGCGTCATGATGCCCATGCATTCCTCGACGGTCTGATCGGGCCGCGCCCAGATAACCCGCGTCGACATGATTGCGCTGACCGGCGTATCGGGCGATGCCCGGCCCTTCAGAGCTACTTTTCGGGCGTAGTCACGCTCGGAGACGATGCCGACAAGCTCATCGTTCGCCATGACGAGCAGCGCGCCCACATTGGCGTCCGCCATTTTCTGAAGCGCATCGAATACTGATGTTGAAGGTGTCACACCAACTACATCGCTTCCTTTGCTTTGTAGTATGTCGCGGATAGACGAGTTCATGAGCCCTCCTCGGCGCATTGCGCCAGTTGGTAAGTCTCCCCCTCGGTCGCGGCGGTCGAAACTTTGTCTTTCTGCGACGTACCGCCACGGTGACGGTAGCGCGGATTGGTGTCGATGAAAAGACGCGGCTGCCGCTCTATGCGTCGGTCGTACCGCTGAAAGAGGGGCGAGGGCAATGGGGCAGGAAAAAAAGCCTTTGAAATGGGATCTTGGCGTCCGCCTGTTCCATTGGGCATTGGTCGTCGCGGTCACGACCAGCCTGCTTCTCGGTCATTTCGGGCCGTTCGTGAAGACATGGCACTTCTGGTCTGGCTACGCGGTCGGTGGCCTTTTGATATTCAGGTTCGCATGGGGGTTCATCGGCGGGCGGCACGCCCGCTTTGCCGATTTTCTCTACGCACCGGGCACGCTGTTCAGTTATATCAAAACCCTGCCGCGCCGCCGCCCCAGCGAGTGGTCCGGGCACAACCCGCTCGGAAGTCTCGCGGTTTTTGCGTTCTTTTTTGTGCTGGCGGCACAGGTGATAACCGGCCTCATCGCTGACGACGAGATAATGAACCGCGGCCCGTTCGCCGACTGGGTCAGCGAATCGGCACGTCTCGAGGCGACCGCCTGGCATCACACCTTAAGCGACGTAGTGCTTGTCTTGATCGCATTGCATATTGCAGCAATCGCATTTTACGCGGTCTGGAAGCGCGAAGACCTGTTGACCCCGATGATCACGGGGCGCCGCAGAAACCGCAAAGTGTCCAGCGACGACGACCATGACCAGGTCTGACCATCAAAATCTATTACCGCGCTCGCCGGATGATTTTTGTTAATCATTCCTTGTGACAATTAACCCTGATCGAAGCGCGGTTTCTGGCCGTCGCCGGGTAATAACAACAGTTGTCGCTATCATGCTCGAAGAACTAGATCTCGCTTGCGGATCCGATCCTCGGTTTATGTCCCGGCTGGATCGCAAAATCGCACGCTCTGTTGTCGTTCGCACGGCACGTCTTCGCGTGCCCCGCGCCGTCGTCAGTATATCTTTTGATGATATCCCGGTATCAGCAGCGACTGTCGGAGCGCGAATCCTTGAGCAGGAGAACGTGCGCGGCACCTTCTTTGTTGCGAGCAACCTGCTTTCGAAGCGTTTCGGACCTTGGCAGTTCGCAGACATGGCGCAGGTTGTCGGTTTGCATGAAGCTGGCCACGAAATCGGCTGTCATACGCGAAGCCATGCTGACGGACAAATCCTTGCACCGCGCGACTTGCAGGATGATATCGAGCGCAATTGTGCCTCGTTGACGTGTGCCATGCCCGGTCTTCAGATTGAAACTTTCGCCTATCCCTATGGCTCTGTCGGCTGTCGTCAGAAACCTCGTGTCATGGATTTGTTCCGGTCGGCGAGGGGCACCCATCCTGCCGTCAATCTACCGAAACTGGATACAGGCCAGCTCGGCTCGTACACGCTGAATGACGCCAATACACCGCAAGAGCGTCTGCGCGAGCTTCTTGCCGAGGCGATTGCAAACAACGGCTGGCTTATCCTGCACACTCATGACGTTGCCGACAATCCGACACCGGAGGGCTGCTCACCCGGGTTGCTCCGTCAGGCCATCAGACTGTCCCGGGAGGCGGGCTGTCCGGTGCTGCCAATCAAAGACGTCATAACGAAATTCACGTCCGTCGCCTAAAGCCGCCTTTTCAGTTCAGCCGCGAGTATGATGGCTGCCGCCATGTCGAGGTGAGGTCGCGTGCGGAACATTGCTGGCGCATTTCCATTACGGCTTCATGCACGAAATCGAAAACGACCTCCTGGGCCTTCTCGATGACGACACGCGTCATCGCCTTCTGGCGCAATGCGAAGAAATCGACCTGGTGCAGGGTAGGAAGCTTACCGAGGCCGGGGATCATTTAAAGTCCATTTACTTTCCAGCAAGTGGTGTGATTTCGCTACTCGCCACTTACGCCAACGGTGACGTGATCGAAGTGGCAACGGTTGGTCGCGAAGGATTCGTCGGTATTCCGGCAATATTGAACGGTACGATCAGTCCGGCCACTCACATGGTCCAGATGCCCGGCAAAGCATACGTTTTTGATCGCGAGGCATTCGAGAGGATGATCTCGGATGACCAGGTCATGCTGAGGCTGCTGCAGCGGTATTCTGATGTGTTTATCTATGAGATCATGATCTCGGCAGCCTGCAACGGGATGCACGGCATTGACCAGCGCCTGTCTCGCTGGCTTTTGATGATGCTCGACCGGTCCGGGAAAACGACCATGGAGCTCACTCACGAGTTCCTTGCCCACATCCTTAATGTGCGCCGTGCCTCGGTAACGGATTCGCTGCGGCGGCTGGAGGCCGGGGGCGCGATTGCGCGTGGTCGCGGACAGATACACGTCCGCGATAGCCTGCTCCTCGCCGGTCACAGTTGCGAGTGTTACTCGATGGTCGAAGACTATCGGGCGCGAGCAATGCCACAAGCCGTCGGGCAATAGTGGTACCGCCTGGTGGTCTCGAACCACCGACCTCTAGATCCACAATCTAGCGCTCTAACCTACTGAGCTAAGGCGGCACACTGGCCCGATCGGGCTGCGTCGAAATAAGCGTCTTGAGACCGCATCACTGTGGCGATGCAATCGTCGGTAAGCCAACGACGAAATGGCGATTTAGACGATCCCACGCCAACTCGCAAGACCTCTTGACCATACCAGCATACACCCGATCTGGCCCGACTTCACCTTGCCGAAGCTTTGCGGCCCCAAGTTTATTCTAGCCTGGCTTCACCGAAAACGCCACGCAAGCCGGCGCAAGCGCCGCCCCCGCGGAGCCGGTGAGCGCAGCGAATTTCGGCGTGAGCGAGAAAATGGTGCCGGGGTAGAATGAGTTTGACCGAACTCTTTGCGCGCCAGCGGCGATCCGCGAGCAAAGCAAGCCGGCGCAAGCGCCGCCCCTGCGGAGCCGGTGAGCGCAGCGAATTTCGGCGTGAGCGAGAAAATGGTGCCGGGGT
>CAZWCL010000085.1:0-10066 GCA_964632265.1 uncultured Hyphomicrobiaceae bacterium
GCCTCGGCGAGGACGCCCGCCCAGCCTTCACGGCCGAACCAAAAATCGACGGCCTCTCGATATCCCTGCGCTACCGCCACCGCCGCCTCGTCGAAGCCGCCACCCGGGGCGACGGGGCCGTTGGCGAGGACGTCACGGCCAACGTTCGGACGATTAGCCAAATACCAAACGAACTTGCCGGCGGCGACGTGCCGGATCTCATCGATATTCGCGGCGAGATCTACATGTTGAAGGCCGATTTCGCCAAGTTGAACGACGCGCAACGCGAAGCGAACGCCAAGATTTACGCCAATCCGCGCAATTTCGCCGCCGGTTCCCTCCGCCAGAAAGACCCCGCCGTCACCGCCTCGCGTCCGTTGAGCTTTTTCGCTTACACGTGGGGTGAGGTCTCGGCACTTCCTTCTGACACCCAGTCCGGTGTTGTCGCAGCCTTCGCCCGCTGGGGACTGCCGACCAACCCATTGATGCGCCGCTGCGCGAGCATCGACGAGATGCTCGCCTATTACGATGAAATATCCGAAACTCGCGCTGCTCTCGGCTACGACATCGATGGCGTCGTCTACAAGGTGGACCGGCTCGATTATCAGGACCGTCTCGGCTTCGTCTCACGCGCGCCACGCTGGGCCATTGCTCACAAGTTCCCAGCCGATGCCGCTATCACCGAACTCCGCGAAATCAATATCCAGGTCGGGCGCACCGGCGCATTAACACCCGTCGCGAAGCTTGAGCCTGTCACGGTTGGCGGCGTCGTCGTGTCCAACGCCACGCTCCATAACGAAGATGAGATTGCCAGGAAGGATGTCCGCGTCGGCGACTTGGTTCGAATCCAGCGCGCCGGCGACGTCATCCCGCAAGTGCTCGGCCCCGTGCTCGAAAAACGACCACCCGGCGCCGAACCGTTCGTCTTTCCCAACACCTGTCCCGCCTGTGGCAGCGATGCCGTCCGCGAACTCGACGATAAAGGGGAAGCTGATGTTGTGCGCCGCTGCACCGGCGGCCTCGTCTGTCCGGCCCAGGCCAAGGAGCGCCTTAAGCACTTCGTCTCCCGCAATGCATTCGATATCGACGGCCTCGGTGCCAAACAGATCGAGTTGTTTTTCGCCGAGGGCTTGATCCGGCAGCCTGCTGATATTTTCACACTCGAGGCGCGAAACGCGACGCTCGATGAACCTCTGGAGACCCGCAAGGGTTACGGCAAGCGGTCCATTGAAAAGCTGTTCGCCGCGATCAACGCTCGCCGCACGATCGCGCTCGATCGCTTCCTCTACGCGCTTGGCATCCGCCACGTCGGCCAGGGCACGGCGCGCGACTTGGCGAAATATTTTGGCTCTTTCGCTGCCCTTGGCAGTGCTGTCGAAGCCGCCATGGCCGGTGGCTCCGAGAGCGAAGCTCATGCCGAGCTCGTCAATATCGATGGGCTAGGCCCCGCCGTGGTCGAAGCGTTGACCGACTTCTTCGCCGAGGCCCACAATACCGAGGCGCTCGATTCGCTCCTCAATCTCGTGACGGTCGAGCCGTTCGTTATCGAGCAGGCCGAGGACACGCCCGTCTCGGGCAAGACCATCGTCTTCACCGGCATGATGACCGAGATGACTCGCTCGGAAGCCAAAGCTTTGGCTGAACGTCTTGGCGCCAAGGTCGCGGGTTCGGTTTCGAAAAAGACAGATTATGTTGTCGCTGGTGCGGATGCTGGCTCCAAGCTTAAAAAGGCCGGGGAACTCGGCCTGACTATCCTATCGGAGACCGACTGGCTCAAATTGGCAAAGCGCTAGAGCGGATCCGACCTCGGTGGAATTGCTTTTGCGATTTCACAGATAGTGCGACGCACTAGTCCGGCGTGAGCGCCAGCAAGTATCGCTGTCGGCGCGCCTCAATTTAACCCGTCGAAACCAGAATCTCTGTTGCTGAGATGTCGCGATTGCGCGTCGCAACACGCGGGCCGAGTTGTCAACGATAAATGGAACTCTCGCAAAAAAGTGATGTTGCCAAGGTATTCGCCAGCCCCGCTGCGATTAAAAAATGCAACCGAGAGAGAGCGATCATGAGTTCCAGTAAGTATGCCGCCGCCCTGAAACTAGGGGTGGCCTCAACAGCCCTCATCGTGGCGAGTACGTCGCTGAGCGCCCAAACCACGAATGACCAAAACCGCAGCCAGCAACTTCGCCAGCAGGGACAACAGGCTCAACAGCCTCAGCAGCAACAACGCCGGCAAATGGGGCAATCCCAGGACCAGCAACAGGCCCAGTCCCAGTCCCAGTCCCAGTCCCAGTCTTCGAATAATCAACGTTCTGGCGACCGATCCACGCGCACGACCGAAGCCAAGACCCCCGGCGGTCGCGTTGTCGTCGAGCAAAAAGAGCCGCGCGTTCAGGTTGAGCAGGACGACCCGCGCGTCGTTGTCAACCAGCAGCAGCCCGAAGTGACGGTCGAGCAGCCGCAGCCAGAAATCTCTGTGCGCCAAGCTAAACCTCAGGTGACGGTCAAGCAGCAGCAGCCGGTCGTAACGGTTACGCAAGCGCAGCCCGAAGTTACCGTCAGGATACCAAAGCCTGTCGTAACGGTCCGCATGCCGGAGCCGGACGTCAACGTCGATGTCAACGACCCGCGCGTGAATGTTTCGCAGCCGAAGCCGATCATTCGTTTCGTGCGCCCCGAACCGCGCATCGTCTACGAAGGTGCCCAGGCTGACATCAACGTCGAGCAGGCTGACCCCAACGTCAATATACGTGAAGCCGATGAAGCAGACATCAACGTTCAGCAGCCTGACGCAAGCGTCAATGTTTCCGAGGCCGGCAAGGCGAACATCGACATTCGGCGCGCGGAGCCGGACGTCCGCATACGTCGCGACGGCGAACCGCGTGTAGACGTCAATCGCGAGCGGGCAGAGGTCCGTTTCCAGGACCAGAACCGTTCCGGAAATCGCCAGACCGCTCAGAACAATCAGCAAAGCGCGGCATCCGCTCAGGGTGACGGCACGACGCTGATGAGCCGCGAAGATGAAGCGCGCCAGAATGCCGAGCGTGAGAACCGCCGTCAGCAGGCCACCGCCTCGGACAGTAGTTCTCGAATGAACGCCAACCAGTCGACGTCAGGGACCTCACAGCAGGCGTCCGATAGGAACCAGGACCAGTCGACGTCAGGGACCTCACAGCAGGCGTCCGATAAGAACCAGGACCAGTCGACGTCAGGGGCCCCACAACAGGCGTCCGATAGGAATCAGGACCAGTCGACGTCAGGGACCTCACAGCAGGCGTCCGATAGGAGCGATAAGCAGACGACCTCTGCGTCGTCGCAACAGGCTGGAGATACTACAACTCAGGAGGGCCGATCGCAGTCACCGCGCACTGCGCGCGGCGAAAGTGAAACCGATCCGCAATACGTTGCCGAACTGGAGCGCCACCCGCTCTACCGGATGCGCGTTGCCGACATCCAGGGCCGCAGCCTCTACGGCGAAGGCGCTGAGGTGATCGGCGATATCGAAGATGTTGCCTTGCGCAACGGTCGTGTGGTTCTCGTAGTCGGCGCAGGCGGATTCCTCGGACTCGGCGAGCATGACGTCGCTATGCCGCTTGAACGCGTCGCTATTCGCAACGGCCGACTGACGTTGCCCAACATGACTCAAGAAGAACTTGAAAACATGCCGGAGTACAACTACCGGGAAGCCCACACGCTGCCCGCTCAACGCACCGTCGGTGAAAGCTTCACCGCGAAGTAACCGCCCTCGGCAAGTGCGCAATCAGACGCCCAAGCGTTAAGCTCTGATTGCGGCGAGGTAAGAGGAGGCCACCCACGCCGGCGGTCTCCTTTTTTTCGGCTATGACGGCACTGTCGGGCTTTGTCGCCTTGATCGCGTACGCTCCAACCCGTTACGCTTCCCCGGCGCCATTGCAAGATGGCCGTCACATCGGCGCACACGCAAACTCAGAGGCCGCCATGCCGCTCCCCGCCCCGAACTTTGCCGACTTGATCGAACAGTCGGAACGCATCGTCGCCTTCACGGGCGCCGGCATTTCTACCGAATCCGGCATCCCCGATTTCCGTTCGCCCGGCGGCATCTGGACCAAGTACCAGCCAATCGACTTTCGTGACTTCATGTCGTCACCAGAGATGCGGCGCGAAGCCTGGCGGCGTAAGTTCGCCACCGATGAGACGACAACCCGGGCGACACCCAACGCCGGTCACCGCGCGCTTGTCAAACTGCACGAGCAGGGCAAGCTCAAAGCCCTCATCACTCAGAATATCGATGGTCTTCATCAGGCCTCTGGCCTCCCTGACGATGGCATTATCGAACTCCACGGCAATGGGACCTATGCAACCTGCCTCGAGTGCGCCACGCGCCATGAGATTGCCTGGGCACGCGAGATTTTCACCGACAACGAGACGTTGCCCCATTGCACCGAATGTGGCGGCATCGTCAAAACGGCGACCATCTCGTTTGGCCAATCCATGCCGGAGGAGGAGATGGCCCGCGCCCAGGCCGCGACCCTTGACGCTGATCTCTTTGTCGTCCTTGGCAGTTCTTTGGTCGTCTATCCCGCGGCCGGTTTTCCAGCCATGGCCAAGCAGAACGGCGCCCGCCTCGTGATCATCAACCGCGATCCCACCGACCAGGACGATCTCGCCGATCTTGTCATCAACGCCGAGATCGGCGCTACGATGTCGCGCGTCGTGGGGGTAAACTGAAAGCAAGCGAGCTGGCAGAGATCTCACGCCCCATCGATCCCGACGCCGCGACCAGGCCTATTCGTGGCGGCGCAGCAGACCGGTAAACGCTGTGACCATCAGCGACGTGAGAATGAGCCCGAGCAACTTTTCGACAAGCCCGAGAATATAAAGCACCCCGCCGACCGTGAACGTCACGTCCGCGTAGATCCGGTCTTTCGCCGTCTCGCCGCCGACGAACGCCGGGAGGTGCGGCAGGCGGACTGTTGTCAATGGGGCGTGTGACATGTTCGGGCGCCAATGATCCTCGTAGCCGAAATCGACAAAGGGGACGAACACGTCGAACGAATACGCGAGCGGATGAAATGCTGGATAGCGCGCCTCGAAATCGACGGCCGAATAAGAATCGCGCTTGGCGACGACGAACACACCCTCATCAAAGCAGCCACGCGCCCGGCAGTCTGCTGCCGCCCACGCCCAAACACCCGCGAAAAGCAGAACGGTCGCAATCATCCAAGCCACCGTTCGCCACGGATTGAAGCCATAGAGCGCAAACCAGTCGAGGAAGCGGCTTTCCCACCGGCCCGAAACTGTGCTCCAGCGGCTGGCCCGCTCCCGCCGCCGCCGCGCGACGGTGATAGTCCGTGCGTCGCGGTCGAGGCCCTGACGTGCCAGTTGCTGTGAAAGATAGACCCAGGCCTGGGGGCGCAGCCGCAGCCCCGTGTCGTCGGTGGATTGTCCGAGCAGCCAAGTGAGCCGGTTCTGGCCGGCACGCACCCGCTGACGGTCGCCCGCCGCGAGCGCGACCCCGGCCGGGTTCTCCATATGCTCATAGGTAAACCCATCAAGCACGATGTGCTCTGGTGCAGCCTCAGCCGACCGCGTCGCGGCGACGGGCGGCCATGTTGCAGCCCAATCGACGTAGGCTCCGACTTTCGCGCGCGAAAGATCGACGATACCGCGCGGCCTCTCATCTGCCCTCGCCGGCATTTCCACGCGGTCAATGGTGGCATCCACGCAACTAAGCGCAAGATCGTTCGGGTCCGGCCGGCTGCCGGCGGGCGCACCGGACCGTCTCTTATAAGCGGTCATCCCGCCGGGATGGCTGCCGGCCTGAACGACCGCGCCGCTTCTGATGTGACTTGCGGTGAGATCGAGCGTGCCGTGGATATGCGCCTGGTCGAGAACCACGCCGCCTATCGTCTGAAACCCTGCGTTGAGTTCACTATCACGGCGCAGTGTAGCGCCCGGTGCCATGAGCGCTGCACCTTGATCCACCTTGATGGTGGCACCGGAAAGCCGGAACTGGTTGCCGATAACGGCCGCATGAAAGCGCACCGCGCCGACGATTACGCCGCGCGATAAGAACACGCCGCCCTCAATGTGCGCCCCATCGGCTCGAATGGCATTATCGCTGCCAAAAATTTTTATCCCCGTGGCCCGCAGTTGTCCGCCGCTCCGCGCGCCGGGACATCTGAGCCCCCCGACCAGGCGGGCGCCTGCAATAAGCCAATTGCCGCCCACGCGGAGAATGTCGGCCTTGATCGCCGTCTCGCCGCCGTCGATTTCGATGTGCTCTGAGAGAAAGCGCTTGCCGATCGCCGCACCTTCGAGGTTGAGCGGTCCAAGCAGCTTCGCTGACGTTATTTCGACGGATTGCGCGACTTCGAGGCCGGCGCCGACAAAGCCTTCCGCCGCCGCTTGGATGCTTAGCGCCGGCGCCGAGATGCCGCCACTGATGCGTGCATTTTCGAAGCGTACGGGGCCGGCAATGGCCGCGTCGGCAAGCTGAACATCGCCTCCTATCTGTACGCTGTCAGCGTAAAGTCCGGCATTGTTGCCGTCGATCCTGAGCTGGTCCGCCCTGAGCCCTGATTTAAGGTTCGCGCGCTGTAGCCGAACCTCACCGTGGGCACGGCAGCGCCGAAGGACGAGAGGCCCGGTGATTTGGGCCCCGGCCCCAAGAATAGCGTAGGTATTGTCACCGATGTGCGAGCCTTCAATCGACACGGCGCCGGCCACGACCGCACCACGGATCGTAAGCGGCCCGCCAAGACGGCCACCGGCCACAATTATGCCCCCCTCGAAGCGAGACCTGTCGGCAATGATGCCGCCGGCGAACGTACACTCGGAGATGCTCAGCCGGCGGATACGTGCGTCCCGCGCGATAATCGAGCCTTGCTGCCCCCCGGTCTCCATGGTGATGCGTTGCAGCGCGACCGGAAAGGCAATGTTCGCCCCCTCTAGATCGAGCCGGCCGATGAGGGTCCCGTTGCGCAAGCGGACACCGAACGGCGTCGGCGTGCAGTCTCGTTCGCGCCCGTTAATGATATCGCGCAGGAAAGATGCCTCGAGCGCACCGCCGCCAATGTCCACAGGCTCGCCCCGATTGACGGCCTCCGCGACGAGCTGCCTTAGGTCCGGCTGTGCGGCCTCCACGGCCGATATGTCGCTGCGCTTGTCCATGCGTGTTTGAATAGCGCAGTTGGTCGCGCGGTGCAGCCAAATGATTACGCCATCGCGCACCCGCAACGGCCAAGCGTGACCGACAGGGCCGTGATCGAAAGGCATCGCTCATTGATATGCACAAGCACACGCGTGGCACGATGTTCACACCGCCGCCCTATTGACGGTCGATTCAAAAGCTAATTCGTCATAAACAACACGAATAGCAAGCGAGCAGGATTGCAAATTGTCTGGGAAAAGTCAGGGGTGAGGGAGTAAGGGGTATGTCGGTCAACGCCTCAACGGTAGATGATGTGGCGCCGGAGATGGGCGCGAAACCCATAGCTGGGCGGCCGGTCCCGCCGGGCGGCGGCATTGCGCGCGCACCCGCGGCTCATGAAGTTCAGTTTGAACATGCCGCCTCCGCTGATGAAGCCGCTGAAGACATTCTCTCGGAGGCCGAATCCCAGGCGCGGGAGACGTTCCTTCCCATAACGCGCGCCGCCCTCGTTGATCGCCTCACCCGACCCCAGGCCTGGCCCGCTGGCCGCGCCGCCGAGGCGCGCCGCTTCTTTAAATATCTCGCTTACTGGCGCCAGCAGCAGCACAACGCCGATGCTGTGGCGCTCGATCAGGCCTACGAGCTATTCAATCCCGATAGCGATCTCCTCATGACGCGCCAGTTTACCGAGAACGAGCGCTATGCAATGCAAAAGCGGGTGTCGGCTCAGATAACGCGCCTTCTTCAGCAAGCCAACTATCGTCGTCTCGATCCGGCTGAAATCGAATTGGTGCTCACCCAGGAAAGCCATTACGGCCTCGATTTTAAACTTGATCTCCAGGCCTTTGAAGAACTCGAAGTATATTTCCGCGGCGCCTCCACACGCAAGGATCAGCGTCGTCAGTTCCGCAAGTTCTTTCGCAAGGAAGAGTTCGACGTTCCGATCTTCCAACGCCTCTGCATCCTCTTCAAATTGAAGCATGAAGATCAGCGTATCGAAGAAGTCATGCGCTCGCGCGGCATCGACCGGGTCAAGGCGACCAAAATCGTCAAAAGGCTGCGCGCGCTCGTGCCCGAAGGCGTCACTAACGAGAATATCTATCTGAAACTATTCAAGAACATGCCGCGTTCGGACGTCGAGATGATCTTCCCGAACACACAAATCAAGTTCCGCCTGATGGACAAGCTCAAGCTTGGTGCGATGAGCTCCGGCGCGGTTGGTTTCGGCCTTGTCTCCTCCGCCGGCAAGATCGCCCTGCTTGCTACCAACCCGATCGCCGCGTTCGGTGCCATCGCAGCTCTGGGCGGCGCGGCCTTCCGCCAGCTCATGTCGTTCTTCAACACCCGCCAAAAATACATGGTCGTCATGGCGCAGAACCTCTACTTCCATTCGCTCGCCGACAACCGCGGTGTGATCATGACGCTGGCCGACCGTGCCGCCGACGAAGATGTCAAAGAGGAGATGCTGCTCTATACGGTCCTCGCCAAGGAGACGGTCAAGCGTGAAGACCTCCCCTCTGTCGATCGTGCCATTGAGCAGTACTTGGAGAAGAGCTTCGGCGTGATGGTCGATTTCGATCTTGATGACGCCATGAGCCGCCTGCTTCGTGACGGGGTCGCCCGCGAATCGCCCGATGGCACCATCAAGGTGTTGCAACCGTCCGAAGCGGCTGATCACATAGACCGCAAGTGGGACCGCTTCCTCGACGATCTGCCGGATTATGTGCTGGAAGACGAAGGCACTGAGTTTGAAGGGGTCGCAGGTGGTGCCGTAGCCGGCCCGGCGGCAAAACCGAAAGAGGTCGACCTTGACACCTGATTGGGCGGCCATGCGACCGCGTCGGCGTTCTAGGCGCCGGCCGCCTCATCGCCAGTCATCATCGGGCCTCCGCCGTATCGTGGTGGCCGACGCATGACAAATGATCCGCAAGCGCCGCAATTTATCCTTACCTGCGAGAACCTCGACCGCGACACGGGCCACAAGATTGCAGGTGCCCTGGAAAGTTTGGTTGAACCGGCGCCGACCGCTGTTTCAATCTTCCAGGATCGCACCGGCTGGCGCGTTGATGGCTATTTCAGCCATCGCGAAGCGGCTGAAACGGCGGGCCAGAATCTGACGGCGATCTACTCGCAAGGCGGTGCCGACGGGGTGAAGGCGGCAATCGGGGCAGCATCCATCACACCTGTGCCGGACCTCAATTGGGTCACCATTTCGCAGGCCGCACTGCCGCCTGTCCAGGCTGGCCGCTTCACGATTTGCGGCCACCATGACCTGTCCCGCGTCCCGTCTGGTCCGGGCACCCTTGTCGTCGAAGCGGGCGAGGCCTTCGGTACCGCGCATCATGCAACGACCTTCGGCTGTCTTCTCGCCATCGACCGTCTGACGCGGCGGCGCGCCTATCGCAATGTATTGGATCTTGGCACCGGGAGCGGCGTGCTTGCTCTCGCTCTGCGCCGGGCTTTGCCGGGCGCGAAGATACTCGGCACTGACATCGATGCCGTCTCGATCGATGTCGCCCAAAAGAACGCGCGGCGTAATTCAGCCAGGTCCGATGCTGACGCCAGACTGACGTTCCTGATAGCTGATGGTTTCGCCGATCACCGGTTACGGGCGCGCGGACCGTTCGATATGGTCATCGCTAATATCCTCGCCGGCCCCATAATGGCCCTCGCGCCTCAGTTGGCATCGCACATCGCGCCCGGCGGCACGGTGGTCCTGTCGGGCATCCTCAACGATCAGGCCAGGGAGATCATCGCCCGCTATCGTTCACTCGGCTTCGATATGACGGCCCATACCCGTCTTGAGGGCTGGTCGACATTGACGATGTCACGACGTGCCAGCCGGTCCTCAACGCATGGCGTCGGACGGCGGGCCTTTAATCTCTACGCCGTCGATCACGACTAGAGCGGGTCCGACCTTAGTGGAATAGCTTCCGCGATTTCACTGAGGTCGGTAGT
>CAZWCL010000086.1:0-10045 GCA_964632265.1 uncultured Hyphomicrobiaceae bacterium
TCCATCGACGATGATCACTACGGGGCGAGTTTCCCCTTCCGTTTCGGCCGGTTCGACGATGAGGTCATGACGGGCCCGATTGAAACGTATGCGAAACGCTCTACCGAGGACCCGAGCCGCTATTTTGCAGTCGGCGGCGGCGAGGAAATACTTACCCGCCTCTGCGAGTATGTCGACGCCGGGGTCTCGAAATTTATCGTCCGCCCCGTCGTGCGGGATGGCGATGACGTCCTGCACCAGACACGGCGGCTGATCGATGAGGTGCTGCCGCATATCGATGCACGCTTCAATTAAGGCTTGCGAGCGCCAAACGATCTGTCAAGTTAGCGGCCGCTCTGGTATCTGATCCGCCAGCCCTTACCTGCCGCCCCAGCACACGACCGAGGCCGACCTGAGCACTGCCGCCACGAGCGACGACGACGCCCTCTACGACCTCTCGCCGGCGGGGCGTGTATTTGTCCTGTTGGCCGTGCTGCTGGCGACTACGATCTATTCGTCATCGATACTCATATCATCGGCACTGTTGCCCAAACTGCAGGGGGCAATGGGGGCCACACAGGACGAAGTCTCCTGGACGATGACTTTTAACATCGTCGCAACAGCCGTTGTGACGCCAATGACCGGGTGGCTTTCGGAGCGGTTCGGCCGGCGCAACATCATGACATGGTGTGCGGGCATCTTCGCCGTCTCGACCTTCTTTTGCGGGGCAGCAGGTTCGCTCAATGAGCTCATTTTCTGGCGTATCGTACAGGGCGGGGCCGGTGCGCCGCTGATACCTCTCGGCCAGGCCATTCTGCTCGATGCCTTCCCCCGCCGCCAGCACAGCTTCGTGATGGCAATCCTTGGCATGGCGAATATGATCGGCCCATCGATCGGCCCCAATCTGGCTGGCGAAGTATCCGAGGCGTTCTCCTGGCGTTGGGCGTTCTGGATGATCGTACCGGTTGCAGTGCTCACCTGCCTGATGTGCCGCTTTGCGATCCCGACACGAGAGAGCCGTGAGCGCAGCCGGCTCGATTGGAGCGGGTTCCTGACCCTGTCTATCGCCATCGTCTGCGCGCAATTGATGTTTTCGCGGGGCCAACGCCTCGACTGGTTCGAATCGACCGAGATCGTTGTCGCGGCCTTCCTGGCGGTCATCTCCTTTTACATGTTCCTGGTTCATTCGCTGACCGCCAAGCGACCGTTTGTCAGCTTAAAGTTGTTTGCCGACCGCAATTATGCGCTCGGCATGATGTTAGTCTTTATTTTCGGCATGCTGAATTTCGCGCCGGTCGTGTTGCTGCCCCCCCTTCTTCAGAACCACGCCGGCTATCCGGATACGGCCATCGGTCTTTTTATCGGCTGGCGTGGCTTTGGAACGCTGCTCGGCTTCTTCATAGCGATGGTCACTGCGCGCTTCGATCCGCGGCTGATGATGATGGCCGGATTTTTTCTTCAGGGGTATGGCGGCTATCAGATGATGCTCTTCGACCTCAACGTGGGCGAGAATACCCTTGCGCTCTGGTCGATCGTCCAGGGAGCTGGAATCGGCGTGACGTGGGTGCCGATGACGATCGTGACCTTTTATACGTTGCGACCGGAAATGCGGGCTGAAGCGATGGCGATGTATCACTTGTTGCGCAACTTCGGCTCGAGCCTGTTCATCTCGATCGCCGTCGCGGAAATCGTACGTGCGACCAGCAACAACTACGCGCGAATGGTGGAGCAGGTATCGCCCTACAACAAGCTTTGGGGGCTTCCGTCATCGAGCGGCGCCTGGACGATCGACACGATCCAGGGCATGGCCAGTTTTTCGCGTGAAATCACGCGGCAGGCGGTCATGCTCGGCAATGTCAATGCATTTTGGCTTTTTGCCGTCGTCGCGTTCGCGGCAATCCCGCTCTGCCTATTTGCGCGCCTGCCGGCACCAGAAAAACCAGAGCCGGCGGAATAGACGGCTGGGCTCCCGTCTCCTATCAGGTGGGACTCAGGCCGCGGTCTGGATGGCGCGCCAGACCATCAGCGCCTGCCGGGTCTCGGCGACATCGTGGACACGGAGAATTTGGCAGCCCTGACTGAGGGCTGCGAGCGCGGCGCCGATCGAACCGCTAACGCGCTCATCCGCCCGCTCAACACCGCTAAGGGTGCCAATAAAGCGCTTGCGTGAGGCGCCGACCAACAGCGGCACGCCCAAGCCGTGAAACAGCGTAAGCCCATCGAGAAGACTGAGGTTGTGGGCCAGAGTCTTGCCGAAGCCGATGCCTGGATCGGCGATAATCTTTGCTGGCGCAATCCCGGCCGCCGCACAGGCAGCGATACGGGCTTCCAGATAGTCGAAAACGTCGAGCAAGACGTCATCATAACGGGGGTCATCCTGCATCGTACGGGGATCGCCGAGGGCATGCATCAAAACAACGGGGCAGCCCATGTCAGCGACTGCCTCAAGAGAGTCGTGATCGTAGGTCAGGGCGGAAACATCGTTGACGATGTCTGCGCCGGCGGCGACCGCCTCCCTCATCATCGCGGCCTTGCGGGTATCCACCGAAATCAAGGCGTCAGTATCGGCGGCCAGCGCTTCTATAACGGGGATCACCCGGCGGCGCTCTTCTTCGAGAGATACCGGCTCGGCGCCCGGCCGGGTCGATTCTCCGCCAATGTCGATGATGTCAGCGCCTGCCTCGACGAGTGCGCCTGCATGGGCGGTTGCTGCTTTGGTGGTCGCGTGGCGGCCTGGATCGGAGAAGCTGTCCGGCGTGACGTTGACGATACCCATGATGCGCGGGGTGGCGAGATCGAGACCGGCAATACGATTGCGCGGCGCCCGGATCATCTCGAACATGTCGGCGGCATTCAGCGCGCGGCGTCCCCAATCACGCTCGAGAAACTCTCCGACACCGGCGATACGCCGCTCGACGGCGGCACCGTTGCGCTCAATGACCTCGACGGCCGTGAAGTCCAGCAATCCGCCGGTCAGATTGAAGCCGCCCCAGACCTCCTCCGCCGCCTCGCCACGCCGTGCGGGATACAATCCGAGGGGGCGCACATAGATTTCACGCATCATGCGTTGCTCGCTCCTTGGGTTTCTGGTTCAGCGGTTTTGGGGCAAATAGTAGCGATTTAGACCGATAACCGATCGCCGCGACTCAGCACAGCGAGTGCGCCCAAAACAAAAGCCGGTTGCACATGAATGCAACCGGCTTCGATTTCTCAGCCAACCAAAATCAGGTCGGTTGCGGCTCCATGCCACCGGTGTCGGGCTCGCCACGCGGTGGGCGTATAACTCCGGCCGATGGTACCGCCGAGCCGATCGGCCCTTGGTGGTCTTCTTCGTCTTCGTGGCGCTCGATTTTGCCGCCATTCATGACCAGCGTGGTCTCTTCACCGCTGATGGTCTCGTACTCCATGAGCGCGTCAGCGACGGCGAACAACTTCTCCTTGTTTGCCTGAAGTATCTCCCAGGCTTTCTTCTCACCATCAGTGACGATGCGGCGGACCTCTTCGTCTATAAGTTTCGCCGTCTCATCCGAGATGTTTTTTTGCTGGCCAATCGAATGGCCGAGGAACACCTCCTGCTGGTTCTCGCTGTAAAGAAGCGGTCCGAGCTTGTCGCTCATGCCCCACTCAGTAACCATCGATCGTGCAATGTTGGTCGCCTGCTGGATATCGCTCGCGGCCCCGGTATTGAGATGTTCACGGCCATAGGCAATCTGCTCGGCGACGCGCCCCCCGAAGGTCATGGCGAGACGCGCCTCGCACCACTTCTTTGAGTAGGACAGCTTGTCGCGTTCCGGCAAACTCATTGTCACACCCAACGCGCGCCCACGCGGAATGATCGTGACCTTATGGAGCGGATCGTTGCCCTCCATCAAGACGTTGACCACGGCGTGGCCGGCCTCGTGTACAGCGGTTGCCTTTTTTTCCTCCTCGGTCATGGCCATCGATTTGCGCTCTGCGCCCATCATGACCTTGTCCTTTGAGTCTTCGAACTCGAGTTGCGTCACCAAGCGTTTGTTGCGACGGGCGGCGAGGAGCGCTGCCTCGTTGACGAGGTTGGCGAGGTCGGCACCGGAAAAGCCCGGCGTACCCCGCGCGATGACTTTCGGGTCCACATCCGGCGCGACCGGCACTTTTCGCATGTGGACGCGGAGGATTTTCTCGCGGCCCGTCACGTCTGGGTTGGGGACGACAATCTGGCGGTCAAAGCGGCCCGGGCGCAAAAGGGCGGGGTCGAGAACATCCGGCCGGTTGGTCGCCGCAATCAGAATGATGCCCTCATTTGCCTCGAAGCCATCCATCTCGACGAGCAGCTGGTTGAGCGTTTGTTCGCGCTCATCGTTGCCACCGCCCAGCCCGGCGCCTCGGTGACGGCCGACCGCGTCGATCTCGTCGATGAAAATAATACACGGGGCGTTCTTCTTGGCCTGCTCGAACATATCGCGGACGCGGCTGGCGCCGACGCCAACGAACATTTCGACGAAATCAGAACCAGAGATCGTGAAGAATGGCACGTTGGCTTCGCCCGCAATAGCGCGCGCAAGCAGGGTCTTACCGGTGCCCGGCGGGCCGACAAGCAGGGCGCCACGTGGAATGCGGCCTCCGAGACGCTGGAACTTCTGGGGATCGCGCAGGAATTCGACAATCTCCTGCAGGTCATACTTTGCCTCATCGACGCCGGCGACATCGTCGAACGTTACGCGGCCATGGCGCTCGGTGAGGAGCTTCGCCTTGGATTTTCCAAACCCCATTGCGCGGCCGGAACCCGACTGCATCTGGCGCATGAAGAAGATCCAAACCGCAATGAGCAGCAGCATCGGGAACCAGGAAACCAGCATACCCAAAATCGACGGCACTTCGTCTTCCGTCGGACGTGCTTCGATCTTGACGCCGGACGAGCGCAGATTTTCGACCAGTTTCGGGTCATTCGGTGCGTACGTGGTAAACTCCGAGCCGTTCTCCATCGTCCCCGTAAGCCGGTTGCCGCGGATCTTCACATCGCGAACCGATTTGGACTCAACCGAATTCAAAAATTCCGAGTACGGTATCTCGTTCGCGCGACGCCCGTCGCTGCCAGGGTTCTTAAACAGATTAAAGAGCGCGACCAGCAACAGAATGATGATCACCCAAATCGCAAAATTGCGGAAGTTGGAGTTCATGCGGGTTCCTTCGGGTGCCGCGTCGAGACAGCGGCTGTTTGTCGGTGTATACACACGAAACGTGTGCAGTCGATTGGGCCTTTGGCCGGATGATATCCGTTCATTCCTGTGGCGCTCCTAGCGGAGCCGGCAGCATACCACAACTGAAGTATCAAACGCGCTCTTAGTTGCATGGGGCCTCGGCCGTCTGCATTTAAAATAGGGAGCCAACCTGTCTTTGCCAAGATTGTGCCTGTCAGCTCGGGCGTCGAATTTGGCGGCGCGGGCGGCCCATCTCACGTCGTCTCCGGTGCTCAGGTTCGAAATTACCGCCAGATAGTAGCGGAGGCCTTCTTTTTCATCGCATTTTCAGCAGTCTAGTGGCGGCTCTGTGGCGGCCACGGGCGTTTCTGACGGGTCCTTGGCAACGAACGCCTCCGTCAGGAAGCGGCAGATTAGATGATGGGGTGAGGTTCCGCGGGTCAGATCGAGCGCTGGCAGGTGCATCATTGATCCGTCGACTTCGATTATCGGAGTAGCGCCCAGCGCCTCAATCGGGAACGTCTCGCGGACGCTAATCGGATCAAAATCGAACAATTCCAAATCCTGACGGGCAGCCGGCCGAATACGAAGCCTCGGCCGTGATAGCCCGTTGGCGGATGCAGCCTCCTGATTACTCAACCGGATTTCGAACCGGTTATCCCAGATAACCGGGACGCCCAGGCCCCCCTCGTCGATAACGATGTTTGGCAATGTGCCGCGGGCGGGCTCGCGGTAGATGAGGTAGCCCCCACTCTGTCCCGTGACGCGTGCCATTGCAGGAGGTTCACGCGCAATAATACAATTCATCAGGGTCATCCGCGTAAAGCCGTCCGCGCCCATCCGTTGCCAGAGCCGCTCGATGCGCGACAGCGGGGGGCGCGCCCGCGTGCCACCGAGGACAGGCAGGAGGCGGGAAATCAACCGGATCGCAATTTCATCCGGCAAGGCGCCACGCGGCCACCGCCAACGAAAAATCCCGGCACGCGCGAGCAGCGGTGTTGACAGCTCCGGGCATAACGCCGCGTCGACTGCGCTTTCCAGCGCGGCACGTGCCCGCGACAAACGCACCGCGGAGCGGGCGAGCGCGGTGTCGGTCAGCGCCAAACTCTCACGCGCCCGCTGCGCCGAAGGCGTGCGCAACCGGACGCGTTCGAAGCGCTCATCGGCGTTCGAGGGATCGCTGACGGCAACGAGGCCAGTGCCTTCGATGGTCGCGAGCAGCCGCGCTTTCGGAATGTCGAGCAGAGGTCGAAAGATTTTAAGCGGCCCAATGGCAATCTCGGGTTGGATCGCACTCAGACCGTCGACGCCGGCACCACGCGCTAGGCGCATCAGAACGGTTTCGACAACGTCGTCGCGGTGGTGGCCGAGCACCAATGCAATGTCCGAGATATCGACCCCGTCGTTCCGCGCCTCTTCGTTGATCGCCGCCGTCAGCAACTGGTAGCGTGCGCGCCGCGCCGTTTCCTGGATGGCGTTTTCGGGATAAGGTCCGCGCCATTTGAGACATCTCGCACCCAGGCCGAGCCCGTCCGCGATGGCCATTACGTGGGATGTCTCATCGCCGGATTCGGGCCTCAAACCATGATCTACCGTCAGAACCCGGACCTCGGGGGCATGACGGGCCGGGGTATGCCGTTGACGGGCCCGCCAGTCGGCCATCAGCGACATCATGGCCAGACTATCCGGTCCACCGGACACGGCGAGATAGATCCGGCGCAAGCCTTCCAAGGGGGCAAATCGAACATCGGCCTCACCGGCGCTCAAACCACTGCGCTCATCGCTCCCCGTAATGACGTCGCACTCGATCATCTTGCCAGACATTTTCTCAGTTGCCGCGGCGCGCGTCTAGATCATCTTCCGGTTTAGTTGCAGACCGTTCGCAACCGGAGCCGTCGCCGGCTAAACCGGAAAAAATGATCTACTCCAATAGTGTAGAGCGGGACTACCGACCCCAGTGAAATCGCGAAAGCTAATCCACCAAGGTCGGACCCGCTCTAGGAAGAACAGCGCAGCTTGCGGCGTTCTTTATCGGCGCGCTGCTTCAAAGGCGCCGGAGCAGAATTATAGCGGGTGGCAAACGCGGCGAGCGAGGAGCACGCCGCATCCCGCTGGCCGAGCGCTGCAAGCGAAAGCGAAAGCTTCAGAAGGCTGTCGGCGCCCTTGTTGCCGTCACCATGCTTTTCAAAACCCTCCAGGAAGGCAACCGCTGCGTCGCGATAATTCTTGCGCGCGTAATGCGTCTCGCCAAGCCAATACTGAGCATTTCCCGCCAGACTGGAGCCCGGGTAGAGCTTTAGAAAGTCGGTCAGGGCGGCTTCGGCTGCGCCATAGTCCTGCTGGAGCAGCAGGCCGTAGGCCCTCTGGTAGGCGGCCTCCGCCGAATCAAGCTGTGAAGACCCTGACGGCCCGGCCTGGGATGGCGCCAGGGCGGCGAGGTTTCCGGTGGGTGTCTCACGCGGTGGTGCCGATGGCGGCGGGGTTACACCATAACCGGACGGGGGTGACTGACGATAGGAAGGGGCGGCCTCGCTGCCGCTCCGGCCTATCCGGCTCAGACTTGTTGGCGGGGGCATCACCTCTCCGTAGCGCTCGGCATCCGCCCTGCGCGGTCTTGAGTCGGGCGTGGTCCAGCCCGCGGTATTATCAGAAATGCCGTTGGGCGGGGCGCCAGCGGCTCCATTGCCGGGTGACCATGATCCGCTTGCGTCAGCGCCTTGTTGGCCGACTTCGGAGTTGGGCTGCACCGTCGTCGTACCGAACCAACTGTCCGCCGCCGCGCCGCCCGTAGCGGACGAGGCCCCTGCGGCACCGACCATGGGCGCGGGGGCACGCGACAAAGCCTGTCCCCGGGTCGCGCCCGCCGATATTATTGATGCCGCGCCCGTCAGCCCTCGAAGCTCGCGATTGAGCGTTTGCATCTCCTGTTCGAGCGGGACGGCAGCAGCGGCAGGCCCTGCTCCAGGGTTTAGCGAGTACAATGTCGCGATCCGGACCTGAAGATCGATCAGGCGCGTTTCAATCTCGCCGGCCCGCTCGCGCTTGGGCTCGGCTTGCTGTTCAGCGTTCTGGCGGTTTTCCGCCCAAAGCGGCGCGGCGAGCGCAACCGATATAACGCCGGCGCCGAGCGAAAGGCACACACATCGAAACGTCTGCACAAGGAACGATTGCATTCGCATTTTTCCACGATTTTGAGCTGTCCGAACGGTTCTCGACACGAAAAGCCTTGTCCGGGCTATATGGGCAAATTCGCAGTCATACCGCAATGCCAAGATATAGGATGGCAGGCAAGCGCCTGAACATTCGATGTTTTTCCAGCGGACAGTTCGCTCGGCCTTCCCTGTGAAGCGCGCTCATCCAAGGCAATAGAAACTTAGTTGCAGACCGTTCGCAACCGGGGCCGTCGCCGAATAAACCGGAAAAAAAATGCTCTACTCCAACAGTGTAGAGCGGGACTACCGACCCCAGTGAAATCGCGAAAGCTAATCCACCAAGGTCGGACCCGCTCTAGCGAACCGCAGCCTGGCGTTGTCGACGAATGGCCGTGACGACGCGCCGGTTCTGTTTCGCGCAGGTCTCGACGATGCAGACCGCGACGGGCTTGGCGTTGCCGTGCGAAAGAACGTGCAGCCGACGGGCCGGTACGCCATATTTGATGAGTTGCCGGCGTACAGCCACGGCCCGGTCATGAGATAGCCGCGTGTTATCGGTCGCGGAGCCGCTATCGGAGGCATGTCCCTCGACACGAGCCTCGACGTGCGGTTTGGTTCGAAGCCATCGCGCTTGCAGTTTGAGGACCCGGTTCGCGCGCGTCGACAGCTTCGCGGAGCCGTTCTCGAAGAAGACGCGGTCACCGGCGGCTTCCACGAAAGCCATTCGCAGATCAGCTTGTTCCACCCTGACGTGCGTCTTCCATCCGGCGATCGGATCAATTTCTGTTTTCGACCCACCGACCGAAACGCCCTGGCCGCCGGCAGCACTGCCAATCGGGGCACCCAGGCCCTGGCGTGGGGAAGCTGCCCGAAGCGTGCTGCTGCGCATAGCCGCCAACCGCCTTCTTGCAGCGATACCGCTATGCGTTTTCGGATACCGGGTGGCGAGGTCGTGCAGAGCCGCGCGCCCTGCCGCAAACCGGCCTTGTTGGAGCTCACGTCTCGCACGGTCAAGCGCTTCATCGGCCTTTCGTTCGGCCTCGCGCCGCCAGGGCAGCACCTCGCGCGGCGGCTCAACACCGACATGGTCCGAGACCGCAGTTGCCGGCACACTCGAAGCCACGCCGGGGACGCCGCCCGCGCTTCCGGCGACGGCTGGTGCGGTGAACATAAACAGCATTGCGGCGCAGATGACGCGCAGCCCGTCATCGGGCTGCGATCCCTCTCGCAGAAACATGTGAGCCCCCTCACAATTTCATTGAGGACTTACTATTCGGACACACTAAGGCAGAACTTTGGTGGTTCGGGACTCTGTCTGCCATCTAATGCGAAGTGTGGATAAACGGATGGAGCCGGCATGGCATGGTTTTGTTGGACACAGGGCCGTCGCGCGGGCCAGAATCGCCTGCTAACCGCCGGCGACATTTGTCCGACCGCCGCCGCGATTGTTGAGAATGGTCTGAGCGCGCCGGTTTTGTGACCAGCAGGAAATGTCGTTACAGACCGCGACAGGGCGCTCCTTGCCGAACGAGATCGTACGCACGCGGCGCGAATCAATGCCGCTACGAGACAAGAAGTTGCGAACCGATTGGGCACGACGTGCCCCAAGCGCGATATTGTACTCGCGGGTGCCGCGCTCGTCGGCATGCCCCTCAATCGTGATCGTGTATTTCGGATACTGTGCCAGCCAGCGTGCCTGCTTGGTCAGTGTCTGTTGCCCCTCGGGAGTCAGATCCG
>CAZWCL010000087.1:0-10017 GCA_964632265.1 uncultured Hyphomicrobiaceae bacterium
TGTTCACAGAGCATGACGGCCACAGTTTAGAAATTCAGGCCACCCTCACGGGCACCATCCGCCAACGCTTTCACGCGGCCATGATAAATATAACCGCCGCGGTCGAAAACGACGTCGGTTACACCGGCCTGCTTGGCCCGCTCAGCGATCGCCTTGCCGACCGCTTCGGCAGCTGCCTTGTCGGTTCCCTTGTCAAGTGAACCGCGGAGGTCCTTGTCGAGCGTCGATGCGGCCGCAAGTGTGCGGCCCGCAGCATCGTCGATTACCTGCGCATAGATGTTCTTAGACGAGCGGTACACGGACAGCCGGGGGCGCCCGTTGGCAACCTTACGCAGCGAACGGCGAACCCGTTGAGCCCGACGCTCAAATTTCGATGAAGACGGCATGGCAATGACAGTCCTTACTTCTTCTTGCCTTCCTTACGGAAGATGTATTCGCCCTGATAGCGCACACCCTTGCCCTGATAGGGCTCGGGCGGGCGGTAGGCGCGGATTTCAGCGGCAACCTGGCCAACCTGCTGTTTGTCGACACCGGTAATCGTGATTATTTCCTGCCTGTTGCCGGCAACCGACGCCTCTACGCCCTCAGGCAGCTTGTGCAGCACCTCATGGCTGTAGCCGAGGCTGAGTTGCACGGTGTCCTTACCTTTCAGCGCGGCACGGTAGCCGACACCCTGGATCTCCAGTGTCTTGGAAAATCCATCAGTCACACCGTGCATCAGGTTCGCGACCATGGTGCGCGACATGCCCCAAAGCGAACGGGACTTCTTGCTGTCGTCGACCGGTTCAAGCAGGAAGCCATCGTCCGTTTCTTTGATAGAGACGTCGTTTGGAACCGTGAACTCGAGTTCACCCTTTGGGCCCTTCACCTTGAGGTGCTTGCCCGAAAGTGTCGCCGTCACCTTGTCCGGCACGGGGACGGGCTTTTTGCCAATGCGAGACATTGCTTTAACCTTTTCGTTCCAGCGGCGCCGGTCCATCAGACCGCGCCAACTTCATCTTGCCGGCAGCCGCCGCCGGGCCTAGAAAATATTACAGAGAACCTCGCCACCGACATTCTCTTCACGTGCGCGCCAGTCCGACATTACGCCCTTCGGCGTCGACAAGATGGCCACACCAAGACCGTTGGCGACGGTCGGAATGTCCCTGGCGGCCGAATAGACGCGGCGACCCGGTTTCGAGACACGCTTGATTTCCCGAATGGCCGGTTGGCCACTAGTGTACTTGAGTTCAATCTCGATTTCCGCCTGCGCACCTTTTTGCTCAATCTGCGTGTAGCCGCGGATGTAGCCTTCGTCTGCCAGCACCTCCAGGACATTCGCGCGCAGCCGTGAGGCCGGCGTCGATGTCTTCGGACGGCGCCGCAACTGGGCGTTGCGGATGCGGGTGAGCATGTCACCGAGCGGATCATTCATCGGCATATCGCAACTCTCCTTACCAGCTAGACTTGACCATGCCCGGGATCATACCCTGGGACGCCAGCTCACGAAGCTGGTTTCGGCTGATCTTGAGCTTGCGATAAAAGGCGCGCGGCCGACCAGTGATCTCGCACCGGTTGCGGATGCGTGTCTTCGACGAATTGCGGGGCAGTTCAGCAAGTTTGAGCTGAGCAGCAAAGCGTTCTTCCATCGGCTTCGAGCGATCTTTGATTATCGCTTTTAGCTGCTGGCGCTTCTCAGCGTACTGCGCGTGCAGACGCCGACGCCTCGCGTTGGTTTCTTTTGAACTTTCTTTCGACATTCAGATCCTCCGGCGCCGGCGTCAGGCTTGTTCTTCTGCCTCAGCCTCGGCTGGGAAAGGGAAATTCAGTTGACGGAGCAGCTCGCGCGCTTCGTCGTCGGTTGGGGCACTGGTCACCACGATAATGTCCATGCCCCAGATTTCGTCGACCTTGTCGTAATCGATTTCAGGGAACACGATATGCTCCTTGAGACCCATAGAGAAGTTGCCACGGCCATCGAAGCTCTTCGGATTGAGACCGCGAAAATCTTTCACGCGCGGCAAGGCGATCGTCGTCAGCCGATCGAGAAATTCATACATCCGCATACCGCGGAGCGTGACTTTCGCACCGAGCGCCATGCCTTCGCGCACCTTGAACGAGGCAATCGAATTACGTGCGCGCGTGATCACGGGCCGTTGTCCGGTGATCAGCGCCAGATCGTTCGCGGCGTTCTCGACCTTCTTGCGATCGTTAACTGCTTCGCCGATGCCCATGTTGAGCACGACTTTCTCAACCCGCGGCACTTGCATCACGTTTGCGTACTTGAAGCGATCACGAAGCGCCTGACGGGCTTTGGTTTCGTAGGTTTGCTTGGCGCGTGGCACGTACCCTTCAGGGCGTGCGGCGACACCGGCTTCTGTCTCACCTTCAGCCATCTTTTACGTCCTTTCCGGGATCTGCTCACCGGAGCGTTTGGCGAAACGAACCTTGCGGCCATCCTCGAGGAACTTGAAGCCGACACGAGTCGGCTTGCCATCCTGAGGGTCCTCGTGGGCGAGGTTCGATAGATTGATCGGCGCCTCTTTCGAAATGATGCCGGCTTCCTGGCCCGCACTCTGGCGCTGGTGGCGGCGCACGACGTTGACGCCACGCACGATCGCGCGATTTTCTTTCGGGATCATGGTGAGTATCTCACCCTGCTTTCCCTTGTCGCGGCCCGTCAGGATAACGACGCGGTCGCCCTTTTTAAATTTCAAAGACGGCATGGCCTCAGAGCACCTCCGGTGCGAGCGAAATTATCTTCATGTGGTTCTTGGCGCGCAATTCACGAGTGACTGGTCCAAAGATGCGGGTACCAACGGGTTCGCCTGCCTGATTGATCAGCACAGCCGCGTTACGATCGAAGCGAATGAGTGATCCATCGCCACGGCGGACGCCTTTCGCCGTGCGCACGACCACTGCCTTCATGACCTGGCCCTTTTTCACGCGACCGCGCGGGATTGCTTCTTTGACCGATACCACGATGATATCACCGACCGAGGCGTACTTACGCTTCGAGCCGCCGATCACCTTGATGCACTGCACCCGGCGGGCACCTGAATTGTCCGCGACATCGAGATTTGTCTGCATCTGGATCATCGGGCTCTTCCTTCACTTTCGACACTTTTAAACAGTGCCATCTCATCATCATTTCGGCTGGTGGGTCTTGAGCCGGAGACATAAGCCAAGATCCGCCGTCCATAACGGTGTCTCAGTTCAAGGTCCGGCACCTGTTCGTGCGCCGAACCAACTAGCCGGTTTCCGTTGCACCCACCGTCACCAGCGCCCAACGTTTGTTCTTTGATACCGGCGCCGTCTCCTGAATGCGGACGCGGTCGCCGACTTTCGCGGTATTGTTCTCGTCGTGAGCCTGATATTTCTTCGAGCGGCGCACAACTTTCTTGTAAAGTGGGTGGGTATAGCGGCGCTCGACTTCGACGACGACGGTTTTATCGTTCTTGTCAGAGACGACCAGACCCTGAAGAATTCGTTTTGGCATCGCTTAAGATCCTCAGGCGTTACTTTGTTGTTCGGTGGCACCGGCCAACTTCTGGCGGGCTATCGTCTTGACACGAGCAATATCACGGCGAACCTGACGGACGCGGGCGGTATTTTCGAGCTGGCCCGACGCTTCCTGAAAGCGCAAATTGAATTGCTCACGCTTCAGCTTGACGAGTTCGTCATCCAGTTGGTCCAGCGACAGGTCGCGAATTTCGGACGGTTTCATAGCAAACGGGCCTTCACGTGAGAGCAGCAGGGCGCTGTTCTGACTTAAACAGGTTAGTTGGTGCGCGTGACAACGCGCGTCTTAATCGGCAGTTTAGCGGCACCCAGACGCAGTGCTTCACGCGCAACATCATCGGGGACGCCATCCAGTTCAAACATGATGCGGCCTGGATGGACGCGGGCCGCCCAATAATCAGGCGAGCCTTTGCCCTTACCCATCCGAACTTCGGCGGGCTTCGACGACACGGGCAGATCCGGGAAAATCCGGATCCAGACGCGACCGGCACGTTTCATGTGCCTCGTGATCGCGCGTCGCGCAGCCTCGATCTGCCGTGCCGTGACGCGTTCCGGTTCGATGGCCTTGAGGCCGTGACTGCCGAAGTTGAGAGCAGTCCCGCCCTTCGCCGTACCCTTGATCCGCCCTTTGTGCGCCTTGCGGAATTTCGTGCGCTTAGGCTGCATCATAGCCGTGTCATCCTTCGTTCATTCGTTGGCGCCGCGGAAATCCGCCCGCCGCGTGCCGCCTACTGGCGCGCACCCATGTTGCTGTCGCGCCGGCGGCCGCTGCCGCCACCTTCCTGCATCTCTATCGCACGTTTCTCCGCCGCCATCGGATCGTGCTCCATGATCTCACCTTTGAAGATCCAGACCTTGATCCCGATGATACCGTAGGCCGTCTTCGCGCGGCCGTAGCCGAAGTCGATGTCGGCGCGCAACGTGTGCAGCGGCACGCGGCCTTCGCGGTACCACTCGGTGCGGGCAATCTCTGCGCCACCCAGGCGACCGGCGCAGTTAATCCGAATGCCCTGGGCGCCGAGGCGCAGCGCGGACTGAACGGCGCGTTTCATCGCCCGACGGAAGGCGACGCGACGCTCGAGTTGCTGGGCGATGCCTTCCGCAATCAGTGTCGCGTCGATCTCAGGCTTGCGGATCTCGACAACATTGAGATGGACCTCGGAATCGGTGAGGCGCGAGAGCTCGCCGCGCAGCTTATCGATATCGGCGCCCTTCTTGCCAATCAAAACGCCGGGACGGGCCGTGTGGATGGTCACGCGGCATTTGCGGTGTGGACGCTCGATGACCACTTTCGAGATGCCTGCCTGACGCTGCATCTTCATGATATGCTTGCGGACCGAACGGTCCTCGTGAAGCAAACGCGAGTATTCGCCCCGATCAGCGAACCAACGGCTGTCCCAGGTGCGGTTGATGCCGACGCGGAGGCCGACGGGATTGACCTTCTGTCCCATACCTTGTCGTCTCCTTATTCTGCTGCCTCAGCAGGCGCTGCGCTCACTTCGCGCACGACCACCGTGATTTGTGAAAACGGCTTCATGACCATCGCCGAGCGGCCACGACCACGGGCATGAAAGCGCTTCATGACGAGGTTCTTGCCCACGTAGGCCTCGGCGACGACGAGATCGTCGATGTCGAGGCCGTGGTTGTTCTCCGCATTCGCGACCGCAGACATCACGCACTTGCGCACATCACCAGCTATGCGTTTGCGCGAAAATTCCAGGTCCGCGAGCGCCTGGTTGACCTTCTTGCCACGGATCAGACCCGCGACAAGGTTCAACTTCTGCGGCGAGATGCGCAGATTGCGCGCGACAGCTTTCGCTTCGTTTTCGCTTAGCGCGCGTGCGCGTTTTGGCTTACCCATTGTCTCTAGTCCCCAGGTCCTTAGCGCTTCGACTTCCTGTCGGCGCCGTGGCCGTTGTAGGTCCGCGTCGGTGCGAATTCACCGAATTTGTGACCGATCATGTCTTCCGACACGT
This sequence comes from uncultured Hyphomicrobiaceae bacterium, assembly GCA_964632265.1. Lineage (GTDB taxonomy): Bacteria > Pseudomonadota > Alphaproteobacteria > Rhizobiales > Hyphomicrobiaceae > CAJQQK01. Next base: position 5,478 of record CAZWCL010000087.1, read on the forward strand.
TGACCGGAATGTGCTTCTGGCCGTTGTAGACGCCGAAAGTCAGGCCTACGAACTGCGGTAGGATCGTCGAGCGGCGCGACCAGATCTTGATGACCTCGTTGCGTCCGGATTCACGCACCTTGTCCGCCTTTTTGAGCAGGTAACCGTCAATGAACGGACCCTTCCAAACTGATCTTGACACGCTTCAACTCCTCATCAGTGCTGCATCTCGCCCCGCGGACATATGCGGAGCCGGCGCACAACCTATTTCTTTTTCGCCTTGTGGCGGCTGCGAACGATTAAACGATCCGTCTGCTTGTTGCGGCGCGTCCGGCTGCCCTTCGTCGGCTTACCCCACGGCGTCGACCAATGCTTACCGCCATTGGTGCGCCCCCCGTTCGGGTGGTCGATCGGGTTCATGGCGATGCCACGAACACTCGGTCGTTTCCCCTTCCAGCGGGAGCGTCCGGCCTTACCGGTCACCGTGTTGGTGTGATCGGCATTGGACACGGCTCCCATCGTCGCCATGCACTCAGCGCGTACCCGGCGCGTTTCGCCAGAACTAAGCTTCAAGATCGCGTAACCAGCGTCCCGGCCGACGAGTTGCACGTAGGTTCCTGCCGACCGAGCGAGCTGGCCGCCCTTGCCCTGCTTCAGCTCGACGTTATGAATGATCGAACCAATCGGGATCGAGTTCATCGGCATCGCATTGCCTGGCTTAACGTCAACCTTTTCGCCAGCTTCCACCGTATCACCGACAGCAAGACGCTGTGGCGCGAGGATGTAGGAAAGCGTGCCGTCCTCATACTTGATGAGGGCAATAAAGGCGGTCCGGTTCGGATCGTACTCGATGCGTTCAACCGTCGAGATCCCAGTCTTGCGGCGCTTGAAATCAACCTTGCGGTACAGCTGCTTGTGGCCGCCACCGATGTGGCGCATCGTAATGCGGCCGGTGGTGTTGCGGCCGCCCGAGCGCGTTTTTCCCTCGGTCAGAACCTTGACCGGTTTGCCCTTCCACAGCTGGCTGCGGTTGACAACAACAAGGTGGCGCAGACCGGGCGATGTCGGACGATAGGTTTTCAAAGCCATTGTGTCGTTCCTATCCCTTAAAGGCCTGTCGTCACGTCGATCGAATGGCCGTCTTCCAGCGTAACGATCGCTTTCTTGACGTCCTTCTGACGGCCGATGATGCCGCGAAAACGCTTGACCTTGCCTTTGCGGACCAATGTGTTGACCGCCTTCACCTTGACGGTGAAGAGCGTCTCGACAGCCCGTTTGATGTCTGGTTTGGACGCGTCGCGGCGAACATTGAAAATCACCTGATTGGCCTCGGAGGCCATCGTGGATTTTTCCGAGATCACCGGCGCGACGATAATGTCATATGCGTCGATCTTCGCCATCAGCTTTGCGCCTCCGCCGTCGTGTTGGCCGTTTTCGGCATCTTGGCATCGCTAAAGCGCGTTTCGAGCGCTTCAAGAGCCGCTTTGGTCAACACCAGCTTACGCCGGCGCAAAATCTGCTCGACGTTGATCCCCTGCACCGGCAGAACGTCGATGTTCGGGATGTTGCGGGCGGCGCGAACAAAGTGCGGCTCAAGCTCACTTCCATCGATGATCAGCGCGTTGGCTAGCTCGAGCTTTTCAAACTGCGCCTTCAGAGATTTTGTCTTACCGTCGCCGCTGGACGCCTTGTCTAGAATAACCAATTCGCCAGCCTTCGCTTTCGTCGAGAGAGCGTGACGGAGAGCGAGTTGACGGAATTTCTTGGTCAGGTCGACAGCGTGGCTGCGCGGCTTCGGCCCAAAGGCCTTGCCACCGCCACGGAACTGAGGTGCCGCCTTGTCGCCGTGGCGGGCGGTGCCGCCGCCCTTCTGGCGGCTCATCTTTTTGCCCGTCACATTGACTTCGGACCGGTCCTGAGAGTGATGCGTGCCAGCCATCCGCTTGAGTTGCTGATAGCGCACCATGCGATGAAGGATGTCCTGGCGAGGATCCAGGCCAAATATCGCCTCTTTGAGTTCGACCTTACCGGCATCACCGGCGTCCAACGTGGTTATCGTCGTTTCCATGGCGCTCACTCCTCACCGCCGGCTGCGGCAACATCTTCAGCAGGCGCGGCATTCGATCCAGCCGCACCCTGGCCTTCCGGCAAGCGGAAGCTACCTGGCAGCGGTGCATCTTCGTGACGTGCACGCTTCACGGCGTCGCGGATCAAGACCCAACCGCCCTTCGAGCCGGGCACCGCGCCCTTGATCATAACGAGGCCTTTTTCGACGTCTGTGTCCACGACGACGAGGTTTTGGGTCGTGACCCGCTCGGCCCCCATCTGACCGGCCATCTTCTTGCCTTTGAAGACCTTGCCGGGGTTCTGGTTCTGACCCGTGGAACCGTGGCTGCGGTGCGAAACCGAAACGCCGTGACTGGCCCTCAGGCCGGAGAAGTTCCAGCGCTTCATGGCGCCTTGGAAACCTTTGCCCTGGCTGGTGCCGGTGACATCCACGAACTGGCCTGGAACGAAGTGATCCGCGGTGATCTCGGCGCCGACATCAATCAGGTTTTCCGGGCTCACGCGGAATTCGGCCAGCTTACGCTTGGGCTCGACGTTGGCGCGGGCAAACTTGCCTTGCTCGGGCTTCGAGGTGCGCGAACGTCGGCGCGTGCCGACACCGAGGCGCAAGGCCGTGTAGCCGTTCTTATCCTCGGTCAACTGGGCGACGACTTGACAATTGTCGACCTTGAGGACCGTCACCGGGATGTGCTCGCCATCGTCGGTAAAAATGCGGCTCATGCCGATCTTCTGTGCAACCAAACCGGAACGCATATCAGCGAACCTCTTTTTCTAGCGGGTCTTCGGGGGCAGCAACTAGTTGGTCGCCGGCCCGATTGGACCCGTTCGTACCTCGCCAAGCCTGTTACAGCTTGATCTCGACATCGACACCAGCCGCCAGGTCCAGCTTCATCAAAGCATCGACCGTCTGGGGTGTTGGATCGACAATATCCAGCAGCCGCTTGTGCGTCCGGATTTCGAACTGCTCACGGCTCTTCTTGTCGATGTGGGGCGACCGGTTGACCGTAAATTTTTCGATATGGGTCGGAAGCGGGATCGGCCCGCGAACCTCCGCACCTGTCCGCTTCGCCGTATTCACGATCTCAAGCGTCGAGGCATCGAGGATCCGATGATCGAACGCTTTCAGGCGAATGCGGATATTTTGGCCGTTCATGGCTAAATCTTTCACTTCGAGCCGGGGATCTATCCCGGCAGAAAACGAGAGACGCCCGGCCGGTGAAGCCGGGCGCCCTGGATTGGTTGTTCAGCGCTAATCGTTGATTTCGGCAACGACACCGGAGCCGACAGTCCGGCCACCTTCGCGGATGGCAAAGCGCAGGCGCTCTTCCATCGCGATCGGCTGAATGAGTTCGACATCGATCGTCACGTTGTCGCCCGGCATTACCATCTCGGTGCCCTCAGGCAGCGTGACGACACCCGTAACGTCCGTCGTGCGGAAATAGAACTGCGGACGGTAGTTGGCGAAGAACGGCGTGTGACGACCACCCTCATCCTTAGTCAGGATGTAGGCTTCTGCTTTGAACTTTCTGTGCGGCTTAACCGTTCCGACGTGGCAGAGAACCTGACCGCGCTCAACGTCTTCGCGGCCGACGCCACGGACCAGTGCCCCGATGTTGTCGCCGGCTTCACCTTGATCGAGTAACTTGCGGAACATCTCGACGCCAGTGACGGTCGTCTTTTGAGTATCGCGGATGCCGACAATATCGACTTCCTGGCCAACCTTGACGATCCCGCGCTCGACGCGACCGGTAACCACCGTACCGCGGCCCGAAATCGAGAACACGTCTTCGATCGGCATCAGGAATGGCTGATCCTTCGGACGCTCGGGCGTCGGAATAAACTCGTCGACCGTTTCCATCAACTTGAGGACGGCATTCTTGCCGATCTCATCGTCACGCCCTTCCAATGCGCACAGAGCGGAACCGCGTGTGATCGGCGTATCAGCCGGGAACTCGTACGACTCAAGAAGCTCACTAACTTCCATCTCGACCAGCTCGATCAGTTCCTCATCGTCGACCTGATCAACCTTATTCAGGAACACGACCAGCGCCGGCACACCGACTTGGCGAGCGAGCAGGATGTGCTCGCGCGTCTGCGGCATGGGACCATCAGCGGCGGAAACGACCAGGATCGCGCCGTCCATCTGCGCGGCCCCCGTGATCATATTCTTCACGTAATCGGCGTGGCCAGGGCAATCGACGTGGGCATAGTGGCGATTGGCAGTCTCATACTCGACGTGAGCCGTCGAAATCGTGATGCCGCGCTCACGCTCTTCGGGAGCTCTATCGATGTTTTCGAACGCGATCGCCTTCCCGCCGCCGGATTCAGCCAGCACTTTGGTAATCGCAGCCGTCAACGAAGTCTTGCCATGGTCAACGTGACCAATAGTGCCGATATTCACGTGCGGCTTCGAACGATCAAATTTTTCCTTGGCCATCTTATCCTGGCTCCCAGCTCTCAGTTGTCATCTCTCCCCGGCAGGTGGGCTGCCGGG
>CAZWCL010000088.1:0-5998 GCA_964632265.1 uncultured Hyphomicrobiaceae bacterium
CATCCCTCTGGGACGCCACGCTTTTTCGCCCCGGATGCGTCAGCTGGCCCCGGATACTCTGGCTTGTCCGATGGGTCCACATCGGACTGCACCAGCTTCCTGCCCGGATGCGAAAAAGCGCCAGGCGTCGCGAGCCACATGAGTTCTGCAACAGCCTGCTAGCACTTCAGTGGCTTCGAAAAGGAGCACAAAACATGACAGCCAACGCGCCGCAGGCAAATGCCGCACATACCGCTCATCCAGCCGGCGCCAACATCGACACGCGTGAACTCGAGCAGTTCTCCGCGCTTGCCGACAAGTGGTGGGATACCACGGGGCCGTTCCGGATGCTCCACCGTATCGGTCCGCCGCGACTGCGCTATATCCGCGAGGCCGCCATCCGCCACTTCGCACTCGAAGCCTCCGCACGCCGCCCGCTGTTGGGGCTCGATTGCCTTGACGTAGGCTGCGGTGGCGGCCTCGTTGCCGAACCGCTCACCAGGCTCGGCGGCAATGTCACCGCCATCGACCCCGCGCGAAAGAACGTCGAAGCAGCCCGCCTTCATGCCGATGCCGCCGGATTAGAGATCGACTACCGTGCCTCGATGGCCGAAGATCTCGTGGAAGAGACCCTGACCTTCGATCTGGTCACCTGTCTCGAAGTCATCGAACACGTTCCCGACCAGCGGGCATTTGTCCGCACCCTCAGTGCTCTTGTCCGCCCAGGCGGCCTCCTCGTTCTCTCGACGATCAGCCGAACGCCGAAATCATACGCGCTCGCCATTGTCGGCGCCGAATACATCCTCGGCTGGCTGCCGCGCGGCACCCATGATTGGACGCGCTTCGTTACTCCGCCTGAGTTGCAGACGCTTTGCAGTAATGCCGGATTTGCAGACTTTTCGGCCCGCGGCCTAGTCTACAGTCTATTCCGGGATAGTTGGCAGCTCTCTGACGACGTCGACGTCAACTACATGGCCGCTGCCGCGCGCCCGGCTGGCGCCAAAAGTTGAGACCGCGGCAAACTTCTTTGGCGCCGGAAGAAGCGGAAGCCACGCCGCCTTCCTCACGCACACCACGATCACTCTTCGCCGCCGTTCGGCTGCCAGATCAGCCACCTGTAGACCCCATAGAGATTGATCGCAGTAAGTATGACATTCTGGAAAATGAGCGAGTTCTCGCCCTCCAGCGCCCCGGTCACGACCCAGCCCGCCGATGACAGCGAAAACAGAACAAATGCAAGCCCCGTAATAAGCGGCGTGATTCGCGCCGCAACCAGAGCCGCCGCGATCGTTGCACCAATCGCCGAAGCCCAACCGAGAATATCGCTCATCGAGTCGTTATGGCTTGGGCTGCGTGGACGTTCCGGCATCGCCTGCATCGGGAGACGCCGGCTGCTCTGTCGCCCTTGACCGAGACCGGAGCGGCGACGTCCCCATAGCCCCCGCAGAAGAACGTCTTGGCGCCATCATCCCGGCTGGTGCGCTCGAACGAGCCGGCTCTGCCGCCGGAGCACCCTCGCTCTTTTCCACTGCCACTGTTTCGAAAACCTCATCAGCCTTCTTGAAGGTCTGGTCGGCACGCCAGCCCGGCACCTTGAAGGCCCAGCCCTTGGTCTTCTCCGCAAGTTCCTTGACCGCCTCATCGTTCTCGCCACCGGTGGTCGACACGGTCAACCAGTGATCTTCCCCCTCTTCATTGAGCCCGATCGTGTAGATAACCCCGTCGTCCATAACGACCTCGGCGGTCATGTCCGGCTTGGCATCCGCCGCTGCCGCCGCCCGCACGTCGATCAGCTCCAGCGTGCGCACGCCGTTCACCATCTCATCGATGGCAATGCCTTTTTTGACGGTCTTGCCGGTCGGCACATCGGCCACCTTGAAGCTCCGGATCTTCCGGTCATCCTTTGCCTCTTTGCTCGCGTGGCCTGCCGTCTTGCCCTCATCTTTCACGACGAGTTTGTAGACGACCTCGTCCCCACGCTTGACCGTCACCGATTTCATTTGTTGCCGTCAACGGCGAAGAACGCCGGTTCAACCCAATCGCTCACGTCGAGCGACGTGTTGACATCGAGTTTGGCAAGCCACGTTTGTGGATCGCCCGGCACCCGGACATACGTTCCTGTCTTGCCCGTACCGAACGCCTCCCGCCGCTGCTTACCGATGACTATTTCGGCAATCGTCGCGTTGCTCTCATCCGCCAGGCGCACCTTTGCCGCGTTGGCGTCTTTCTTTGCCGGATCTCCAAGATCGAGCTGCCCGTAGAGATCTTCGTTCCGGGTCTTCTTCTCGACCAGCTCCGTTTGGCTGAGCTTCACTACGAGATCACGAACCTGAAGCGGTTTCGCGGGGTAACCAGCACGCTCGACAAGTCCCCAGTCCTTGCCATCTTCCGCTTTTTTGATCGTCAGCGTTCGGCCGCCCTTCTGGATGGCGATTTGGGCGGTCTTGTTCCCATCCCTCTCGAGCGATGGGAACAGCCGCTGGCCACTAACAACCTCGTCATCGAAGCTATTGTAGGCGCTGTGCACAAGGCTCGCCGCGACCAACGAGATAATTGCGGCAAGTGCGAGAAGATTGAAATGCTTGGGCTGCATCGTGTGTTTCCGTAGTCGGTTTTAGCTCGGATGAGTGGGGGCAGAACACAAGTACTAGGGCTGACGTCCGTTTCGCCGGCGGTAAGACGCGAAAGCGAAACCGCCGGCGCCGATCAGCAGTGGCACCAGTGCGATATTGATGAACTTCACCCAACCTTCCAGATTTTCGATATCGGCCCTCAGCGCACGTTTCACCTCACGCAACTGGCGCCGTGTCTTGATCATCTCGGCCCGCGCTTCTTCGATAACCTTCTTGTCCTGTTCAGAAAGCGCGAGACTGACCGCACCATCCCGCCCGGTCTGTTGGGAAACCTTTGCCAGTCGATCCTGGAGCCCCTTCAGTTTGCTCATGAGCGCCTGCTCGCTCTTACGGTATTTGTTTTCCGATTCACGACGGATCTCGTTGACGAGTTCGAAAGGCCGGTTATCGACACCGCGCCCCCTCAGCCCCGTCAGCGCTTCACCACCGGAAAGGTTTTCAAGCGCGTTCATGGCAAACGTCATATTGTGCGCGAACGGCATCGAGACCTGCTGGCCGAACATTTCACGCATCTGAACCCAGAACTCATCGTACAGCATGTCGCTGTCGGCCACGATGATGGCGTTGATCTTCCCGCTCTTGATCTGCTGCTGATCGGCAGCCTTGGGCTGACTGCCGTCACCGGCAGCCTTACCGGCCTCAGCCTTCTGCTCCGAAGGCTTTGGCTTGCCATCGGGAAAAGCAGTCTGAATATCACCCGTCACGCGCGCCGCAAGCACCAGCGGCTCACCGCCCGGCTTGTAGCCCTGCAGAAGGCCGACAGGATCAGGACGACCGCTCGCCACCCGCGCCGCATCGATCTTCATCGCGTTCGGCGACGTCGAAAGTATAGGCTCAAACTCGGTCTGCGCACCCTCGATCGGCTCCAGCCAGCCGGATGTCGCCAGATTGAGCAGCTTGACCCCATCCGCGGTTACATCACCATCCGCCAGCGAGTCCTCGCGCATTTCGAGCCATGCCACATAATCCGTGACGATCCCCGTTGCGCCGCCAGCCTGCACCCGCCGCGCATTGGCGGTGTCGCCGGCGAACTTCGTCGCATCGAATGACACTCCCCAAGCCTTCAGGAGTTTCGTGATCTCGGGGTTTTCTTTGCCGTTCATCGTCATGGTCGGATTGAAGACTTGCCCGATCTCCGAAACCGGATCGAGGAACGCCAGAACCCGTCCACCGCGGAGCGCGAACTGATCGATCGCATAGGCCGCCGCTTCACCGATCGCAACCGGATACACCAGCATCAACACGTCGACTTTCGGCGGGATCTCGTCCACGCTCTGCGACAGCATTTCGACGTCGAAGAATTCGCGTAGCTGCTGCATCATCAGCCACGGTTTGAGCTGACGGCGCTGTGGTGTCATGCCACCGTCCATCATCAAGCCACTGACGACGCCGATTACAGGCTTCTTGGGCTGGGCGAGTTTATGCACCAGCTTCGTCATGTCATATTCGAGAAATGTCGCGCGCTGCGGCGCAAAGAACGGAACGATCTCGCGGTCATCCGTCGAGTTGGTCGCAACTAGTCCGAAATATCCTGTTTCACCTTCGGTACCGATCTTGACACCTGAGAGCCCGGCCGCAACCGCCCGGTCTTCCGCGTCCGAGAACGGCTGTGGATCGACAAACTGTACCCGCAGGTTGCCCCCCGAGATGCTCTGGTAACGCTCGAACAGCCGTCGCACACGTTCAAAGTAGCGCTTGTGCTGTGCCGAGAGCTCACCGAGACGCCCTGAAAAATAAACCTTGACGTCGATCGGCTCATTGACGGTCGACAGGACCCGTTTCGTTCCATCCGAGATCGTGTACAGCCCCGATTCAGTCAGGTCCGTCGTCGCGTTCTTGAAGACCGATGATGCGATGATGTTGACGCTCAGCAGGATCACGGCGCCGAGGGCGATCGCAGCCCACGCCATGGTTCGTCCACTCATGCGCGAGGCCGCCCCGGCAATTTCGCCAGGCGCCAGTAGCGTCCAGCCGGCGACGGCGTCGCCACCAGCTTTGAGCTTGTCCTTGACGGATGTCTGCTTTGCTTGATTGTCCTCAGCCATTGATGAAGCCCTTATTCAGCTTTCTTCTGCTCGACCGCCAGTGTGTTGGCGAAGAGGAAAAAGGAGATGACGGTTACGTAGAAGACCACGGTATCCAGCGAAATGACGCCCTGCGTGATCTGAGCAAAATGCGCGAGGAAGCTCATCGATTCGAGACCCGACACGATGAAATCCGGCGCCCATTCGCGCATGAAACCGAGCACGAGATTGAGCCCCGCCATCAGGAACAGGAAGATGATGACCGCCGCCACGATGAACGCGATCACCTGGTTCTTGGTAAGTGCGGAAACGAACGAGCCAATCGCAAGGTAGGCACCCGCCATCAGGAAGCTGCCGACGTAGCTCGCGAAGATCACGCCGTTGTCCGGATTGCCGAGCACATTCACCGTAATCCAGATCGGGAACGTCAGCACCAGCGCCACCCCGACGAAAGCCCAGGCGGCGAGAAATTTGCCAAGGATCGCCTGCCATGGCGAAATCGGCAGCGTCATGAGCAGCTCGATCGTGCCCGCTTTACGCTCCTCCGCCCACAGTCGCATGGCAACCGCCGGCACCAGCACAAGATAGAGCCAGGGGTGATACTGGAAAAACACCGCTAGGTCTGCCTGACCGCGCGCAAACATATTGCCGACGTAAAACGCGAACGCGCTGGTTAGCGCAACGAAGATGACGACAAACACGAAAGCCAGGGCCGTATTGAAATAGCCGGCAAATTCGCGCTTCGCGATGACCCAGACGTTACGCATGCGCCCCTCCATTCAACCGGCCGGCGTCGCGACCGGTTTCATCTGCCGTTGTAATTTCCCGGAACACATCATCAAGGCTGCCGCGCTCGATATAGATCTGATCGACGCCGATCGACTTCTCCCGCAACATTGCGGCGACGTCGCCGACGATATCCGCCGTACCAGCCGGCAGCGCCCTCAACTCAGCGTGACCATTCTCACGCGACAGCTCTTCGACACCACGCACGCCGTTGACCCCCTTGAGCGCGGCCACTGCCGCCGCTGCCGCATCCGCCGGCACCCGCACGGCCACAGCGTTGTGATGCGGCAGACGTCTTTGCAGATCCTCCGCCGTCCCATCGGCAACGATCCGGCCCTTGTCGATGATCACGGCGCGCGAGCACACCGCCTCCACTTCTTCAAGGATGTGTGTCGACACCACGATCGCCTTACTCGAGGCCATTTCGCCGATCAGGCGGCGTACATGATGCTTCTGGTTGGGATCGAGCCCATCCGTCGGCTCATCGAGAATAAGAATATCCGGATCATGCAGGATTGCCTGCACCAGGCCGACACGCCGCTTGTAGCCTTTCGATAGCGTCTCAACGCGTTGGTC
>CAZWCL010000088.1:6008-10016 GCA_964632265.1 uncultured Hyphomicrobiaceae bacterium
CGGCGAGCCCGGTTCGCTCACGCACGCTGTCGACGCAGCGGTCCCGGTCAGCGCCATCGAAGCCGCGCACCTCTGCGATAAACTTGAGAAACGACCGTGCCGTCATATCTGCGTAAGCCGGAGCCCCTTCCGGCAGATAGCCGATCGACGACTTCGCCTTGATCGGCTGCGTCTCCATGTCCGTGCCGGCAATCGCCACACGACCTTCATCCGGTCTCAGGAAGCCCGTAATCATCTTCATCGTCGTCGATTTCCCGGCGCCATTCGGCCCGAGAAACCCCAACACTTCCCCCCGTTGTACGGTCAGCGAAATGCCATTGACGGCGATGATGTCCCCGAAGCGCTTCATGAGCCCATGCGTATTGATCAGTTCGGTCATCCGTTCCTCATTGCTTCGGTCTCGCCCGAGACTTGCCTTAAGCGTTGCACACCGGCGAAGCCCTCGTTTTTTGCGCACCGACTTAGTACGACAGCTAGCACTGTCAACCTCGGAGTGCTTAATTTTTAGTCATGTTTCATAGCCCGGCGGCAATCCGGTTACTCGTTATCAGCCCCTATCGCCTCGAAAACAGGCGCGCATCCGTCGGCGTCGGATCATGCGGCAGGCGCTGCCGCGCATGTTCGCTCAGCGCCTCGCCGATCAACTTGTCCAGCATTTCCGAGAACAAGAGCGGCTCGGCCGCAGCCTCCCATAGAAAATACCCGAACGAACCCGGACATGGATTAACCTCGTTGAGCCAGAGCTGACCTGTTTCCTCATTGCCGATGAAATCAATTCTCGGAGCTCCGGTCCCACCGACCTGTTCAAACGCTTGGCCGGCCCAGCGCCGTATGTCACTATCGAGTTCTGCGATATTCGGATTAAGCTCGCGCGTTAGCGAAAGCATGCCTTCGCTGCTCTGCCCCGGGGTCTTTGCCCCGCCGCCCGACTTTTTTTCCCCGCCGCCGGAAAGATACTTCTCTTTGAAGTCAAGCAGTTCTTCGGTCCGTTTCGGCCGTTCGATTGCCGACGTCGTCACCGGTCCGCTCATTTTCGAGACGGCAACGTTATATTCCACCATGTTCTCGACGAACGGTTCCAGGATCGCACTCGTGTCGTATTGAAAGATCGTCGGCAACACATCGGCCAACTCATCCAGCGTCTCAACCTTCGCAACGCCGATGCTTGAACCAAGATGGGACGGCTTGATGCACCACGGCCCTTTGAGATCGCCCACCAGCGTCTCAAGTTCGCCAACCGGCACCAGCAGGCCTTCCGCCGGGCGCTTTATTTCGCGGTAATCTAGCAACGGAATACCGGTATCAGCCAAAACACGTTTTGTCGCCACCTTATCCATCAGCACCGCTGACGCGAGCGTCCGCATTCCCGTATACGGCACCCGCGCCGTCTCGAACATGCCCTGTACCTGTCCGTCTTCACCCACCAGGCCATGAAAACACGGAACAGCAACATCGAATTCGGTTCGCCCGGCGCCTTTCGAGAGCGCCTGCGCCAGTCCCGCCCGAGTGAACAGCCCCGTACTCACCGCCACAAGTGAGGGCCGCCCACTCGCCGTCATATCCAGCGTGACCTGGGTCAGCGTGCCGAACATTTCGTCGTCCGGCAGATAATTTTCGCGTTGCATAAGCTGATCGCCGGTCCACCACCGTCCATCCGTCGCCAGATAGACAGGTATGACCTCGTATTGGCTTCGATCCAGCGCCGACATTACCTGCAGCGCAGATACGACACTCACATCGTGCTCCGGCGAGCGCCCTCCGAAAAAAACGGCAATCGTTCGTTGCGTCATATCGCATGTCCTGAGGTCAGCGCATCGTCGGTGAGAAACGGACCAGCCGACCGGCACAAGTCATTCGGGAAGCAGGAGATTTATGAGTTTTAAACCTGCAACAATTATGGTTACCGGGGCTGTATGGCCTGTTCCATAATGCAACCGGCACAATTTGGCTATCCATCAGCCCCGTGCCGTACCAACGCCCGCCTCAATTGGAAGCCCGACATACCACCACCGCCGGCCGCAGCGAAATACCCGGATACCGCCGCCTGAAATGACCACCCCCTACGAGATTGCCGACCTCGCCTTCGACCGTGTCGATACTGACACCACAGCGGCCCGCTGGCATTTCATCTGGGCCCACGGCTGGGGTCAGAACCGCGACGCTCTGAAGCCCATAGCTCAATCTCTGCTCTCTTTCGGAACCCATGACTTTCTCGATTTTCCCGGTTTCGGCGCATCACCGAGGCCGGATTCCGCCTGGACAACGGCCGATTATGCAGACTTGGCGGCCCGCTGGCTCGCGGCCAACGGCACCGGCCACCCTGTGGTCTGGGTCGGCCACTCGTTCGGCTGCCGCGTCGGCATACAGCTCGCTGCACGCCATCCGGCCCGGCTCGACCGCATGATGCTGATCGCTGCCGCCGGCCTGCCACGACATCGCTCACCTCTCCAACGGGCGAAGTTCAAAGGCCGCGTCTACGGCTACAAAGCCCTCAAGCGACTGGCGCCGCTCGCCGGCGTCAGCCAGGATCAGCTCCGCGAAAAATTTGGTAGCGCCGACTACAAGGCCGCTGGTGCGATGCGCGATATCCTTGTCAAGGTCGTCAACGAAGATCTCACGCATGAGGCGGAGCGCATCTCTTGCCCTGTCTACCTCATCTACGGCGCCCGCGATGCCGAGACACCCCCGGAGATCGGCCAACGTCTCGCAAGCCTGATCGCCACGTCAAAAATCGATGTCATCGATGGCCTCGATCACTACACCGTCCTGGGCGAGGGCCGCCACCAGGTGACCAAACGCCTTAAATCGTTCCTTGGAGCCTGAGCCCGATGTCAACATTCGCCGGTCTCTTCATCCTGCTCGCAGCCCTAGTCTTCGCCGCCCGCCGCCTGTTGCGCTATCTCCACATTTTCCAGCAGGAGGAGTACGACGCCGGCCGCTTCACAAACTGGCTCTTCAAGGAAGCAGCCTTCGACAAACGCCTTTCCGCCGCGCTTCTCCTGCTCGTCGTCGCCGCGCTCACGATGACCATCGACTGGGTTTGGGTGACGATCATGATCGCCATCGCCATCGCAGCCGTCGCCATTCTCGAGCCAGATCCGCGGCGCGACGCCAAAAAGAAGCTCGTCCTCACCGAACGCGCGACCCGCATCCTCGGTGTCGCCTTCGTCCTTAACGTTGTCCTCGCCTGCCTCACGTTGATGCTCGGCGCGCCTTGGGCCTGGATCATGTTCGTCCAGTTGAACCCCTTCACGCTGATCGCGGCCAACTGGATGCTCGCCCCTTACGAAAAGCGTATCCAAAACGGATTCCGCCAGCGCGCCGAAGCGCGTCTCAAAGCCGTCGACCCGACCGTTATCGGCATCACGGGATCGTTCGGCAAGACCTCCGTCAAACACATCCTCGGCCACATTCTGGAGCTCAACACCAACGCGCTCTTCACCCCCGGCAGCGTCAATACCGTGATGGGCATTTCACGCATCATCAACGAGCGCCTCGAAGACAACTGCCGTTATTTCCTTGTCGAAATGGGCGCCTATGGCATCGGCTCGATCGAGCGCCTCTGCAAATTCACACCGCCACATCACGGCGTACTGACATCCATCGGCGAAGCTCACTACGAGCGTTTCAAGGATCTCGAAACCGTCGCCAGGGCAAAGTTCGAACTCGCCACCGCCGTCCAATCGCGCGACGGGCGGATGATCATCGACGAGCGCATCCTCGAGCGCAAATACGCCCGTGAACGTGTCGACACCGACCGCGCATCTTTCGTCATCATCGGCGAGAGCGACGCCGCCGACGTGCGCATCAAGCGCATCGAGCAAACCGCGCAGGGCCTGGAAGTCGACCTGATCCCCGCCGGCACCGAAGGCTCATCGACTGCGGCACCAGTTACGCTCAAGGCGCCACTGTTCGGTCTCCATCATGGTCGCAACATGGCACTCGCGTTCGCACTGGCGAACGACCTTGGCTTCGACTTCATCCGGGTCGAGCCCGAGATCACCCGCG